>JBCAXI010000056.1:0-11597 GCA_038534175.1 Planctomycetota bacterium
CCTCCGTGCCCAACCCGTCCGAGTGGGCCGCGAGCGTCGACAACCGGCCCGAATACGCCGATCTGTGGATGGTCGATGTCGATGGCGTCGCCCAGGTCAACCTGACCAAGGGCGGCTCGGTCGACATGATGCCCACCTGGTCCACCAACGGGCAGCTGTACTTCGTCTCCAACCGCTCCGGCGCCGAGTCGCTGTGGTCGATGGAGACTCGAGAAGCCGTGCTCGCCGCTCGCGGCGGAGCCTCGGCAATCAACGCCGGCGAAAACTCCGCCACCGTGGCCGCCCCGACCGACAACTGAGAAGAGGCCAAAGGGCGCCCCCTCGCGCCCCCAACGCCCGCTCTGACCAGGGACGCGCCGCGTCCCGTGGTTGGGTTCCAGACCGTGTTGCGGCATGCGCGAGCGTGCTCCGGCCGGTCGACAGGTGACCCACTCGGCAGGGAGGCCGGGCGTGACACGGCAGGACGCCATGACAACCGCACAGACCATGCGCTGCCGAGGGCCTTTGTCGCTCGGTATGGCACTCGTGGCGATGCCACTCCTGGTGATGCCACTTGTGGCGATGTCGCTGACCGGGTGCGCCTCGACGAAAGCCGAGCTCGAAGCGCCGGACGTCACGGTCGCGCCGTACGCCTCTTTGGGCGCCGAGCCCGTGTGGGCGGTCGTGCCCGTTCGAAACGAATCGGGATCATCCATCGCCAACGCGTTCGAGATCACCGACGCGATTGTGAAGGCCGCCGAGGAAGCTCGCGGCCTGCGGGCGCTCCCGCTGAACCGCGTGATCGCGGCGATGCGTGCCCTAGACCTTGAAACAATCGAAACGCCGGGCGACGCGCTCGCCGTCGCCGACGCGCTCGGCGCCGACGGCGTGATCGTGGGCGTCGTCACCGCGTACGACCCGTACGACCCTCCCACGCTCGGGCTCACGCTGGCGTTGTTCGGTCGCGGCACGGCGCTCCTCGGTGGGAACGCCGTGCCAGACGACCCGATCGCTCTGGTGTCGGGCGCCACCGACGCGGGGGCCCTGCCGGCAACGAGCTTCGCGAGCCGACCGCTCTCGACCGCCTCGGAACTGCTCGACGCCCGGAACCATCAGGTGCTGATGGACCTGGGCGAGTACGCCCGTGGACGCCATGACGCCGAGGGACCGCTCGGCTACCGCGTTTACACCGCTCGCATGGATCTGTACACGCAGTTCGTCGCGACCACGACGATCGAGCGTCTGCTGCAGGCCGAGCGGCTCCGCCTGGCCCGCCAGCGGATCGATCGACCGCGAATCACCGGCGCCGGCTGACGCGTCCTCGCGTCGCCCAGAGGACGACGCGAGCCATGCACCCCAGTCCGTCCCCGCCGAGGCCCCGAACGCCCCACGCCACCGGTGTGTCACCAACCGCCCCACAGCGCAGAACCTGCGCGTGCCAGGTGGCGGAGAACACCGGCGGACCCAATCCATGCGATCGGACTCAACCGACCCCCTCGCCCGACCGATCCAACATCAGGGCATAACGAACCCGGACCCCCACCCGGACCCCCGCCCGGCCCCAAACCGCACGCCGCCCACCGCAGACCCAACCGGAGACTCAACGATGCAACCTCTTCCTATTGTGCGGAACTTCACCTCGTACCTGACCGACGAACGCCACTTCAGCCCCTACACCGCGCGCTGCTACGGTGCCGACCTTCGCCAGTACGTCGAGTTCCTCAGCGTTGAGCACGCGATCGATCCCAGCGAGCAGATCGAGATGAGCTGGTTCGAGCGGCGCCAGGCCCAGGCCGCGGGCGGCGAGGCACCCAGCGACACCGCCGGCGAGGTGCGCCCGACGACCATCTCCGCGTACATCTGCGAGGCCGACGCCGACGCGATCCGCGCGTTCCTCGCCCACCTGGGCGACCAGAACTACTCGCCCGCGACGATGGCGCGCAAAATCGCGACGCTGCGCTCGTTCTACAAGTGGGCCGAGCGCCGCAACTTCAGCGCGACCAACCCCATGACCATGATCCGCACGCCCCGCCAGGCCAAGCGTTTGCCCAAGGCGATCACGATTGAGCAGGTCGAGAAGCTGCTTACCGCCCCAAACCCCAACGACGTGCTCGGTCTCCGCGACCGGGCCATGCTCGAGACGCTCTACTCGACCGGCATCCGCGTCAGCGAGCTCGTCGGCCTCGACCATCGCGATCTCGACGCCGCCGGCGAGTCGATGCGCGTCCGCGGGAAGGGCAAGAAGGAACGCCTCGTCCCACTCGGTGTCCACGCGCTCGACGCGATTCGCAACTACATCGAGATGGCCAAGGGCGACCCTCGCTTCGGCCCGATGCTCAACAGCGACGACACCAGCGTGCCCCTGTTCTTCAACAAGCACGGCGGACGACTGAGCTCGCGGTCCGTCCGTCGCAAGCTCGACAAGTACCTCAAGCAGTGCGGGCTCGACCCCGCGATCAGCCCGCACACGCTCCGTCACTCCTTCGCGACGCATCTCCTCGACAACGGCGCCGACCTGCGCTCGGTCCAGGAGCTGCTGGGGCACCAGTCGCTCTCGACCACACAGGTCTACACCCACCTCTCAACCCAGCGTGTCCGCGACGCCTATGACAAGGCCCACCCGCGGGCCGAAGCCAGCTGAACCGAGCGAACTCCAACGGCCCCGCGTCAGGGCGACATCGCGTCGCGATGCGCTCTCGCCGCGACCACGACTTGCTGGGTGAGTTCCTCTACCGAGGCGTTGTCGCGCACTGGCAGCGACACCCATACGCGTGCCGAGCGATCGATCGCGATCGCTTGCAGCGTGGCGTTCGCGTCGAATCGTCCCAGCGTGCCATCCAGCCCAACGCTCCAGAGCAGCCGATCACCCTCGCGCAGCTTCCGATCCCACCGCGCCGACTCTGCGACGAGGCGGTCGCGCTGGAACGCCGCCAACGGGAACACCGCGACCGGCCACACCCGCGCGTCTGGCGCCGACGTCGCGAGGCGACCGACGATCTCGATAGCTCGCCGACGCGCCTGCTCGGTCTCGTCGTCGCCCCGATACAACAGAATCACGCCGATCTGATCCGGCTCAAGCGTGCGCAGGTGGGCCCCCCATGACCGGGCCCGCCCCGCCATCGTCATCAGCGGCAGCGGATCGAGCGTTGCCAAACGAACTGCGCTCGGCGCCGGGCGGAGCTCAGCGAGGGTAGCGACGGGCGTTCGACCCTCAGACATGACGCGCCATTCCTCGGACGAGACCTCGGCGATCGAGCGGATGCGAAGCTCGATGGACCAGCCCTCGGTCTCGTGGGTCGCGGTCCATCGGCGCCAACGCCCGTCGGCGACGACGCCCGTCACCGCGATGGGGCCGTCTCGACCCACGAGCCGCACGGAACGAGCCGATCGGCGTGCAAACGCCCATCGCACCGAAGGCGTCAGCGTCGTGGCGCCCGGCGTCGCGTCGCCAAAGGCCGACGAGAGCTGCGGCAACACCAGCGGCGGCAGCACCACCGCGAGCCGCTCAGATGATGGTGCTCCGCCAAGTTCGGCAGACCAAACCCGCCCGGCGTCGGGCGCGTCGGCCACGCGGACCTCACCGTCGCTCGCCCAGACGCGAAGCCCGCCCATCCGCAGCGCCAGCTCCTCCTCGCCCGCGTGCGCACGCAGCTCGATCGTGTCCGTTCGCTCCGCGCCTCGCGCGTCACGCACCGTAAACTCGACACGCTCCGCCAACGGCTCCGAGCGATAGGCCTCGCGGATCGATCGCTCGATCGGCGGCACGTCCAGCATCGCTGGCTGTGCCCAGGCGCACGACGCGATCCACGCCAGCAGCCAGCCAACTACGAGTCGCATCGCAGCGCCTCCAGCAACTCGACCACGCGCCCGCGACCGGGCACGACCAGGTCGGGAGCGATCTCCGCCAACGGCTCCAGCACGAACAGCCGCTCGGCCAGCCGCGGGTGCGGCACGCACAAACCCGGCTCGTCGATCACCGCGTCGCCATGCACGAGCAGATCAAGGTCCAGCACGCGCGGCCCCCATCTCTTCTCGTTCGCGCGATCCCGCCCACGGTTCCGCTCGATCGCCTGCAAGGCGTCGAGCAACGCCCTCGCTTCGACCGCGCAACGGACAATCACCGCGGCGTTGATATAGCTCGGCTGGTTGGGCGGGCCCCCCACCGGTGCCGTCTCAAACAGCGACGATCGCGCCAAGAGATCCACACCCGGCACGCCCGCGATCGCGCCGAAGGCGTCGGTCACCGCGGCCGAGGGATCGCCCAGATTGGCCCCGAGGGCGATCGCGCTCACGGCCGGTTCGATGTTCTCAGAGGTGGACGGCACGCCCAAGCGTAATCGCTCGGGCGACCGAAGGGGCCATCAGGCGGACGTCTGGATCTCGCGCATCTTGTGCTGGAACTGGGCCTTGAGGCGAGCCAGGATCGACGAGTGCATCTGGCTCACGCGGCTCTCGGAGAGATTAAGCGTGGCGCCGATCTCCTTCATCGTCATCTCCTCGTAGTAGTAGAGCACGACGATGAGACGCTCGGCACGGCTCAGACCTTTGGTGAGCACGCCCTTGAGGTCGCGACGCTGGGCCTCGCGGAGGGGGTTCTTTTGTGAGCCGTCCTTGATGAGATCAATCTCCCGAACGTCCTTGCTGCCATCGGAGTTGAACGCCTTGCGGGTGATGGAGATCGTGCCCACGGGCGAGCCATCGCGTTTGTACTTGTCGAACTCCTCGCCCTCGAGGTTGAGCTCGTTGGCGACCTCCTCATCGGTGGGCAGGCGCCCATGGTCCATGAGGAACTTCTGCTTCGCCTCCTCGAGGCGGGCGGTGCGGTAGCGCACGAGGCGGGGCACCCAATCCATCGAGCGCAGCTCGTCGAGGATCGCGCCCTTGATGCGCGAGGCGCAGTAGGTCTCAAACTTGACGCCACGCTCGAGATCGAACGCGTCGATCGCGTCCATCAGCCCGAACAGCCCGGCGGACATCAGGTCCTCGATGTCGACCTCATCGGGGAGCTTGGTGTGGATGCGCTCGGCGTTGTAGCGCACCAGATGGATGTACTTCTCCATGAAGTAATTGCGCAACCGCTTGGTGGGTTCCTCGGCGTATTCACGCCACAGCTCGACGGTCGGCCGCGCCTCGAGGTCCTGGTACTCGTAGTTGAGATCACGCGACACGAATCGTGCGTGGCTGCGTGAATGCGATCGCGATGCGTAGCTGGTCGCCGCCATCGGTCTGCTCCTTGACCCTCGGGCGTAGCCCGGAGAACCCGGGCCTCAATCAATCTGTCCGATGCATGCGACCGGTCCTTGGCGCACGCCCACGTAATATAACAATCCGGTCCGAGTTCGCACGGAGACAAGCCCGGCGCTCGGATTCTTTTTTGGCGTGGCGTCGGTCATAACGCCTCCACCTCGATGATCTGGTTAGCCCCCTGCTCCAACCCCGATGTGTCCGGAATCGGGCGCTCTTGTTTGTGCGCGTCGACGTGCTCGCGCACCACGACTTCCGCCACGGTGCCCACCACCTGGCCTCCGGCACGAGCCACGAACATCGCGACGATCGCGAGCAGCAGCGTCTCGGCTGGAGTGCGTCCGGCGGCAAAGCCCGACGCGAGCACCACCGCGAACGCCGCAAAGGCGAACACGACAGCGATCACTTCGGTCGGGCGGCTCACGACCTGCAAAGGGCTCTCTCCTGGCAACGCCCACCGGCGTGCTGCGCTTCCCCCACGCCTATCGGTCCCCGCGTGGTCGCGCTTCACGCGAATCACGGGTTTCCTTGGGCTGGCAACCGCACAGTCGGCGCCAATCGCGCATCGGCTTCATCGAGCACACGAGAGCGCACTCTCGGACGTCCGCGGCGCAATCGCTGCGCGGCCCGACGATCCAGACGCAATTCTTGCGTTAGCCAGCCCGCCAGCGCATCGAGCTGTCGCGAGCTACGCCGCCCCGGCTTGCGAAGCACCAGCGGCGAGCGCGCTCGGATCGACCGCCCGAACTCGGTGTCATGGCACACCCAACCCGCCACACGCGGCCGCTCAGAAAGAAACCGCGCCGCGACGGCCTCTAGACGCCGGGCCACCGCCCCGCCCTCGGCCGCGTCCTCGGCCTGATTGACCAACACGCCCGTCACCGGAGTGCGTGGGGCCGAGCTCAGGCACTTGAGCAGCGCGTACGCGTCGGTGACCGACGTCGGCTCGGGCGTCGCGACGACGAGCGTCATCGTCGACGCGGCGCACAGGCCAAGCACGCCCGCGCCGATGCCCGCCGAGGTATCGAGAATCATCGCGTCGCACCCGCCGTCGATCTCGCCGAGGCGGCCGAGCAGACGCCGACGCGCGCTCTCTTCCAAATCGGCGAGCGCGGCGACGCCCACGGCGCCGGGCACCAGGCGAAAGCCGCCCGGCGCGCGCACGCTCAGTTGATCCAACGATGGGCCGCCCGAACGCATCGCCTGCTCGAGACGCCGCTGCGGCATGAGCCCGCAGAGCAAGTCCGCGTTCGCGAGCCCAAGGTCGGCATCCACCAGCGTCACACGCAGCCCGCGCCGAGCCAACGCGATCGAGACGTTCACCGCGATGGACGTCTTACCGACGCCGCCCTTGCCCGACGCGATCGCCAGCACGGGCGCTCGTCCGATTGATGGCTCGACAAGATCGGCGCTCTCGTTGCGGTCATCGCGATCGCCCTGGACCAGACGCAGCGTCTGCGGACGCTCGAGGCGTTGGACCAACGCGCGGAGGCGCGAGGCCTGGTCTCCGGCCGCGGCGAGCGTCATAACGCCGCATCCACCGAGAGCAGCCGCTGGGCGAGTCGCTCGCGATCGGCCCACTCGAACTGATCGGGCACCTCTTGCCCGGTCGAGAGCATCGCGATGGGTCGGCCGAACGCGGCGACGGCGGTGACCGCCGGCCCGGGCGTGTCGGTCTCGTCGAGCTTGGTGAGCGCGACCGCGTTGGGCCCGAGCGCCTCGAAGCGCCCGATGACGCGCGAGAGCGAGCGCCCGCTGGACGTCGCCGAGAGCGTCAGGCAGGTCACGTCGGGGTCAATCGCGTCGACGACGGCGGCGAGCTCGTCGAGACGCGCCGCGTCGCCGGGCGAGCGACCGGCGGTGTCCACGAGCACCACGTCGCAGTCGCGCATCGAGTCCACCGCGTGGGCCATCTCCTCGGGCGTAAGTACCACCTTGAGCGGGACGCCAATGATGCCCGCGTACGTGCGCAGCTGCTCGACCGCGGCGATGCGGTAGGTGTCGGCGGTGATCAGCCCGACGCGGCGTCGCTCGCGCAACGCGTAGGTCGCCGCGAGCTTGGCGATGGTCGTGGTCTTACCAACTCCGGTGGGGCCCACGAACGCGAGGCGCGCGCCCGTGGGCGGCTCTCGCAGACCGGGGTCGCCCACGGGAAGCCGCTCACCCAAAAGCCGAATGAGCGTGGCCCTTGCGACGCCCTCGTCGGCCTGCTCGCCCGGCGAGAGCTCCTCGCGCGCGCTGGCAAAGACCGCGTCGGCGAGGTCGGGCCCCAGTTCGGCATCGATCAGCGAGGCGTACAGGTCGGCCATCACGTTGCTTGAGACGCCCGACGCTCTCGCCGCCGACGCCGGTTCGGCCGCCGATCGGGTGGTGTGCAGGAGCTCCCCCACCATCTTCTTAATACTCGAGAGCTCCACCTCGAGCGCCGCGCTGGCCTGATCGTCCTGCGGATTCGGTCGCACCGTCGTGACGAGCGACGCGATCGCGCGCGATCGCCCGGGTCGCAGCGTGACCGGCTCGGTCGGCGCCGAGGCTGCTCGCGTGGTCTCGGGCTGAGCCGAGGCCGGGGCGGGGGTTTGGACCTGAGCCTTGGGCTCGATCTCGATCGCCGGACGCCGGGCCGGTCGCGGGCGAGCCATGGGCGGCGCGTCGTCGGCGTGCGACGCGGTGATCTCCACGATCGATCGCGCGCCCAGGCCCATCACGCCGCCCGCCTTGAGCGTGCGAGTGCGCAGAATGACGGCATCTGGGCCGATGTCGCGCTTCACCTGCGCGAGCGCATCGGCCATGCTGCCGGCTCGGATGGTCTTCAGGCTCATGGCGCCGTCCATAGCTCGAGCGGGCGTCATCCTGACGCCCGGGCGGAATCCGCCGCACGGAAGATACCCTCCCGCGTCCCTTCAAGCCAGTCGGGCCCAATTCCTCTCAGGCGGCCCGATTCATGCCGCGGGCGCTTCGGACTCCGGCGGCGGCGCGATCATCGCCGCCGACTCCAGCTCGATGCCCGCGACGACCTCGTTGTACCCGAGCACCGTCGCCATCGGGAAGCGCGGCTCGATCATCTGGCGGACCTGCGCGCGTGTCTGCGGCGAGGCGAGAATCACCGGCTGGCGACCCGCGGCCGTCAGCCGCTCGAGCCCCGAGGCGATCTGATTCGTCAGACGCTCGGCGACGCGCGCGGGGATCGAGAAGACGGTCCCCGCGGCGTTGCGGTCGATGTACGCGCTGATCTGGTCCTCGAAGGATGGGTCGAGCGTGACGCAGTGGAGCGTGACGCCGCCGCGGTCGTTGGGCGTCGCGTGTTGCTGGGTGATGACCCGTCGCAGCGCGTGCCGTGCGTACTCGGTGAGCACGTCGATGTCCTTGGTCTTGTCGCCCCAGTCGCCCAGCGTCGCGACGATGGTCTCCATATCTCGGATGGGCGCTCGCTCGCGCAGGAGCGCCTGCAGCACCTTCTGGAGCTCGCCGATCTTGACAATCGGGCCGATCGTGTCCTCGACGAGCTTGGCGTCACGCTCCTTGAGCTGCTCGAGCAGGTTGTTGACCTCGGCGCGCGTGAGCAGCTCGTCGGCGTGCGAGCGCACCACCTCGGTCAGGTGCGTCGCGAGCACGCTGGTCGGCCCAACCACGGTGTAGTTCATCGACTCGGCCCGCCCCTGCATCTTGGGCTCGACCCAGATCGCGTCGAGCCCGAAGGCCGGCTCCCGGACCGCCTCGCCCTGCAGCTCACCGCTGGCGATGCCAGAGTCCATCGCGAGCACCTTGCCCGGACGCACGAGGCCCTGGGCGACCTCGGCGCCGCGAATACGCACTTTGTATGCGCAGGGATCGAGCTGCATGTTGTCGCGGATGCGCACCGGCGGCATGACGAGCCCGATCTCGACCGCGAGCTGGCGCCGCACGGCCGAGATGCGATCGAGCAGATCGCCGCCTTGGGCCTGGTCGACCAGTCCCACGAGCTGGTAGCCAACCTCGAGCTCCATCGTGTCGACCTTGAGCAGCGACTCGACGGGCGCCGCTTCGGTCGAGGCCTGCTCCTTGACCGCCTCGGCCTTGGCCTGTTGCTCGGCCTCCTGCTCGCGCGTCTTCGCCGCTCGACGCATCGTGAACGCGAGCACGCTCAGCCCGATCGACGTCGCGATCAGCGGCACGGTCGGCAGCGGCGTCAGCGCGAGCGCGGCCAGAAAGCCGGCGGTGATGAGCAGGCCGCGCGGCTGGCTGGTGAGCTGGCCGGTCAACTCCTCTCCGAGCTCGGCCTTCGAGCCCGATCGCGTCACGATCAACGCCGCGGCGATGGAGATGACCAGCGAGGGGATCTGGCTGGCGATGCCATCGCCGATCGTGAGCTTGGTGAACACCTCGGCCGTCTGGCCCGCGGGCCAGCCCCGCTCGATGGCGCCGACCGCGAAGCCGCCGAGGATGTTAATGATCGTGATGATGATGCCGGCGATGGCGTCGCCTCGGACGAACTTACTGGCGCCGTCCATCGCGCCGAAGAAGTCGGCCTCGCGCCGGATCTCTTCGCGGCGCTCGCGCGCCTCGCCCTCGCTGACGATGCCCGCGGAAAGATCGCTGTCGATCGCCATCTGCTTGCCGGGCATGGCGTCGAGCGTGAAGCGGGCGGCGACCTCGCTGATGCGCGTGGCGCCCTTGGTAATGACGAGAAACTGCACCAGCACCAGGATCGCGAAGATGATCACGCCGACGAACACCGAGTCACCCGCGACGAAGTTGCCGAACGCGGAGATGACCTTGCCCGCGACGCCGATCGCCTCGTCGGGCGAGGCCGCATCGGCGGTCAGAATCAGACGCGTGGACGCGATGTTGAGCACCAGCCGGAGCAGCGTCGTTGCGAGCAGCAGCGAGGGGAATACGCTGAAGTCCAGCGGGCGGTCCATGTAGACCGTGGTGAGCAGCACGATCACCGCGAGGCTCACGTTGAACGCGATGAGCGCGTCCATTAGCACGGGCGGCAAGGGCACCAGCAGCACGCCCAGAAGCAGCACGAAGCCGATCGGCACGATCAGCCCGCGGTTGCGGTGGATCCACCGAGCCCAGGTTGGCATGCCCGCGTCGCTCAAGCCGCGGCCTCCTCACCGCGGAGCTTGTAGACGTACGCGAGAATCTCCGCAACGGCCTCGTAGTGCTCGGGATGGACCTCGTCGCCCACATCAACGTTGGCGTACAGCGCGCGCGCCAGGGGCGGGCGCTCCACGATCGCCACGTCGTGGCGCGTCGCGATCTGGCGAATGCGCCAGGCGAGGTAGTCCACGCCCTTCGCGACGACCTTGGGCGCGTTCATCTCGTCGCCCGCGTACTGCAGCGCGACCGCGTAGTGCGTCGGGTTCGTGACGATCACGTCGGCGTTGGGTACCGCCTCGTTGATGCGCTGGCGCGTCGCCTCGGCCATCACCTGCCGCTGCCGCTGCTTGACGGTCGGATCACCCTCCACCGACCGGCGCTCGTCCATGACCTCCTGTTTGGTCATCTTGAGTTGCTCTTTGTGCGTGTAGCGCTGCCAGATGAGATCGAGCACGCCGATGAACGTGACCATCAGCAAGAGCCACGCGACCAGCTCGGCCGCGGCGCGCAGCACGTGGATCACGATCGCGTTGAGCGGCAGCGCCGCGAGCATCACCAGCGATGGCAGGAGCCTCCAGATCACCAGGAGACTCACCGCGACGATGAACATGAGCTTGAGCAGACTGAGGCCGGTCTTGCCGACGTTCTGCTTGCCGAAGATGCGCTTCACACCCGAGATCGGGTTGAGGCGTGTGAGCTTGGGCTTGAGCGGCTCGGCGGTGAGCAGCGGGCCGACCTGCGCGATCTGCGAGGCGGCGGCGACCAGCACCATGATCGCCATGAGCGGCCAGATAAGCATGGCGCCCTCGCGGGCGACGCGCGACGCGTCGGCGACCATGTCATGGACCGCGAGGACATCGCCTCGCACGTCCATGTCGAGCGTGGTGCGCATGAGCGACACGCCACGCTCTGCCCAGCTCGGGCCGAACACCGCGATCACGACCGCCGCGGCGAGCAACCCGGCGGCCGCGGAGAGGTCCGTGCTCTTGGCGACCTGGCCCTTGCCGCGCGCGTCCTGCAAGCGCTTCGGCGTGGCGGCCTCGGTCTTCTCGCCCAGGTCCTCAGGCATTGGGCGCGCCTCCCGTCGGGTCGTCGCTCCAGAGCAGCAGGCCTCGCATGACCTCCTCGACGTACTCGCTGATCGCCTCGGCCGAGCCGTTCGCAGCGAGCGCCAGCACCGAGATGCCCACCAGGATCTTCAGGCCGAAGCCGATCGAGAGGATGTTGATCTGAGGGATCGTGCGCATCAGGAAGCCGAGCGAGATCTCGACAAGCATGATGGTGCCGGTGAC
>JBCAXI010000057.1:0-11565 GCA_038534175.1 Planctomycetota bacterium
GTGCCCGAGCGTGACCAACGGCGGCGCCCCCCGCACCAACCCGGGCTCCAACGAGGACCACTGGGAGCCGGGCATGACCGACGACGCGGGCAACAACGGCCCGCCTTCCAACGGCGTGCCCAAGGATCGCCAGGCGCCGCGAATGGCCTACGGCGGCAACGCCGCGATCTTCCCTCGCAACAAGTTCTCAGCCGACTTCGGCGGACTCCGCAAGAACCGTCTTGTTCGCGCCTCACAGGTCGAGGCCTCGGTGGGCGGCACGTCCCGCGTCATCCTCGCGGGCGAGTACTTCGACAACCGCTCGGGCTGGAGTTCGATCGCCGATGTGGAGTTCGGCGAGGGCGACGCGGGCATCACGGGTGTGCTCATCAAGAGCCACCGCCCGCTCGATCCGTTCAAGGGGCGTTCGTCCGGCACGAGCATCTATGACGAGCCGCTGACCGCCGTCGCCGAGGGGCGCTTCGTGTACCCACGGGTGCAGACGGACATCGAGGACGCGAAGGACCTGATTAACAAGGTGGGCCACATCAAGCACCCGCGCTCGATCCTGAACGCCGTCGGGCGCCACCACGCGAATGAGAAGACCAACTTTGTCTTCGTCGATGGGCATGTCGCGTTCATGGACATCAAGGACACCATCGAGGATCGCCTCTGGGGTGATCGCTATTACAGCCTCACGGGCCCAAGCATTCGAATCCGCAAGTAGCAGCCAACGGCCTTCGTCGAGAGACGAGGGCCGTTCTTGTTTGCAGCGGCCTCGCCGCTGACGCACGGGGATCGATCCACACGAGCCGCTCGCGTTCGGATGGAGGTCGATCCCAGCCAGGGACGGAGGCGAGAGAGCCCGAACTCTAGATGGGGCGCTCCGCGAGAGAACCACAGCGCCAGCGAACGCCTCGGCGTTTGGCGCGATCAGTGTGCGCGTCGTTTCGCCCCGGGCGTGTCGGGGCGGGTTCAGTGGGAACGCGAATCCCAGGCTCTGCGACGCAGGGCCGAGCACCAGAAATGAGAGATCTCACCATGAAAGCCCGTATCGCCTTGATGCTTGCCGCCTGCGGCGCCGCCGCTTGTTCGGCGTACGCCCAGCCGTTCATGATCAACTTGTCCGGCGCGACCGCGCAGAGCTCGTTCTTCCGCGCCGACGCGGTGACGAATGACTTCATCGATGCCGACGACGACATGGAGACCGGTGAGCAGCTCGCCAACGCGTCGACGACGACGTTCGAGCTGCTCCTCCCGGATCTCTCGAACGCCGAGTTCAACGATTGGTGGGTGCTCGACTACCGCGCGGTCGGCTCAGGCAACGGCGTCCGCGAGCTCCTTGCCTGGGGCCGTCGCGGCGTGTTCGCCACCATGCCCGACGGCATGAACGAGAACTTCAACGGCGTCACGCTCGACTCGGGCACGACCTCCGAGGCGACCTACAACCGCGTGTTCTACATCTCCGGCGCCTCGGTCTCATCCCCCGGCAACAGCGCCAACCCCGGCGCCAAGCCCGTCCGTCAGGACACCACCACGTTCGCCGCGACCACGTCGACCGGCGCCAACACCGGCATCCACATCGACGTCGCGACCGCCGACGTGCCCTTCTCCTGGTTCGTTCAGACCGCCGGCTCCGGCGAGCCCGTGACCCAGCCCGGCGGCACCGGCTACGGCAGCAACCCCCGCACCGCAGTCAACAAGGACGGCTCCGACGCCCTCGACACCAGCAATAACCCCCAGACGAACCAGGTCACCGATCCCTCGGCCTTCGGCCTCAACACCAACATCTTCAGCCCCGACGCCAACACCGTCTTCGACTTCGCCGTCGGTGTCGTGCCCATCGCCGCGATGGTCAACTACGGCGTCGGCCTCGAGCAGATGAAGCAGTCCGAGTTGCAGCACCTCTTCGGCACCGGCCGCACCATCAAGGGTGAGAACCTCATGGCCATCACGCGCGACGTCGGCTCCGGCACGCGCAACGCGTTCCTCAATGGCATCTGCCTCGATCCGTCGTGGGGCGTGGGCGAGAACATCGGCGCTCGCAACTCGTCCAGCTCGTCCGACCGCCTCGGCCCGGACTACCAGCCCACCAACAAGGGTGGCTCCTCCCGCGTCGAGGGCGCCGTCATCAACACGCGCCTCGGCATCGGGCACAACTCCGCCGAGCGCGGCACCGCCTCGGGCGGCGACCGCGGCTGGCTCATCAACGGCACCGCAGACCTCCTTGCGATTCAGAACGACGTCATCGGCGGCACCGAGTTCTCCCGCCCCACGCTCGACGACGTGCTCGACAACGACACCAACGGCTACATCGTCTCCGGCCCCGCCTCGCTCTCGCTCGTCGGTGACCCCACCACCAACGCCGCCGAGTTCGGTGGCAACGGCACCGCGGACGGCGTGAGCGTCTTCGGCGTTGAGAACCCCCACGCCGCCGCATGGACCAACAACATTCTCCAGTCGGTCGCGGCGTTCACCACCCTCCCCGGTGGCTCGGCGACCGCGTTCAGCCCCGGCGAGTTCCTCGCGGCGAACAACCTCATCGAGGCCGCCACCGACAACATCCGCGACCTCTCCGTCGCGTGCGACATCACCCCCAACCCGCTGCTCAACCAGACGCTGCAGGACTTCACCCGCAACCTCGCCGGCCAGACGTTCGCCGCCCCCGAGTACGCCAGCTTCAACAGCGGTGCCTCGGGCGTGGCCCCGGCCCGCACCACCGGCATGATGTACTCCGACGCCAACGCCGGCGACTTCTACGTCGCTGACGACGGCACCCAGATCGCCTACCGCTCGGCCCTCACCGCCGCCAACCGCATCGCAGGCGACTTCAACTTCGACGGCCTGCGCAACATCGACGATGCCAACGCCCTCGCCCTCGCCTACGAGGAGCGCACCGGCGGCGACGACTGGAACCCGCCCGCGGGTGGCCTCTTCTCCTTCGAGATCAACGGCGACTTCCAGGGCGACGGCGACTTCGACCTCGCCGACCTCCGCTACTGGGCCGACGGCCTGGCGATCGACGCCACGACTGGCTGCCTCGATCGGTGCGCCGGTTTCGTTGCGATCGACAACGCCTGGGTCGCGGCGGGTAACAGCCTGCCGCTCTTCCCCACCACCCTCGCCACGGGCGAGTCCTACGACGCCGGCGACGCGGTCGCCGACATCGCGGGCAACCTGACCACCCGCGGCTTCGCGCCGGTCGGTCACGACGGCTCGGTCGACGCTGCCGACATCGACTACGTCTACGCCAACTTCGGCGACTGGTCCGTGCTCAACGAGGCGGTGCAGATCGATCTCTCCGCCGACATCAACGGCGACCTGGTCATCAACCAGGACGACGTCTGCAAGATCCTCGACATCCTCGGCACGACGTCCGGCGACGTGAACCTCGACGGCGTGCAGGACGCGACGGACGAGGCGATCGTCAACGGCAACCTCGGCCTCACCCCCGCCGGCTGGGCCGATGGCGACCTGAACGGCGACAACATCGTCGATTCGGCCGACGCCGACATCGCCGCCGGCAGCAGCGATCCCTGCTCCGCCGCCACCGGCTGCGCCTTCGCCGACATCACCACCACCGGCTCCTGCGTGCCCGGCACGGGTGACGGCGTGATCGATCTCTCCGACTTCTCTTGCTACCTCGCCGAGTGGTCGCTCTCCACGCCCTTCGCCGACATCACCACCACCGGTAACTGCAACGCCGGCGCGGGCGGCGACGGCGTCGACCTCTCCGACTTCTCCTGCTACCTCGCCGAGTGGTCCGGCGGCTGCGACGGGGATCCCGGCACGCCCGCCAGCTGATCGGGCTTACCCCGACCGCTCAGAGATGAGCTGGACCCGCACCACTACACCCCCGCTCGAAAGGGCGGGGGTGTTTCGTTCTCGATGCGTCCCTATGGCGAGCTTGTGATCCTCGCTCAAAGCGACGGCGGCACATCCTCGAGCCCGGCGTCCGCACGTCGTTGCTTTCGGGCCTCAACCTGGTCGAGGAGGCGCTGCTCGAACTGCGCCGCTGCCTTGGTCGCGCGTTCGCGCGTCTCGGGCGGGATCACCGCGACGTTGAAGATCTCGCCCTTCTCGAGGTGCACGTACCGCGAGCAGAGCCGGTTGATGTCGACGGGGTTGTGGCTCACCACGATCGCCGCTCGCCCGCTCTCGACCAGCTCGGTCATGCGCCGCCGCGACTTCACTTGGAAGTCGTTGTCGCCCACGCCCAGCACCTCGTCAACGAGAAGGATCTCTGGGCGGATCGTGGACATCACGCCAAACGCCAAGCGCATGCGCATGCCGTTGGAGTAGCGCTTCACCGGCGTGTCGATGAATCGCTCGACGCCGGAGAACTCGACGATCTCCGGGAACGCTCGCTTCACCTCGGCCCGGGTGAGCCCGAGGATGACGCCCGACATGAACACGTTCTCTCGGCCGGTGAGCTCGGGATTGAATCCCACGCCGAGTTCCAGCAGCGAGCCGATGCGCCCTCGCACCCGCACGCGTCCCTCGCTCGGGAGCGTGAGGCGTGAGATGATCTTGAGCAGCGTGCTCTTGCCGGCACCGTTGGGCCCGATGATGCCGATGCACTCGCCCTCGCTGACCTCAAAAGAGACGTCGCGCAGAGCCCACATGATCTCGTCGCCGCCCGGGCGGAGTCGCCGACGCAGCGACCGTAGCCCCGCCGCGGCGAGGTTGTCCTCGAGCGACCGCTTCGCTCCGATGCGGAAGCGTTTCGACACGTGCTCGACCTGGATCACGGGCTTTGACATAGCGATGCTCGCCGCGGCTCAGAGCACGTCGGCGACCGTCTTCTCCATTCGATTGAACACCAGCAGCCCAGTCGCGAGCGCGAACACCACGACTCCCACGCCCGAGAGCACGGTCACAAGACCAGGCGGGTCCATGCCCAACAGCCCCGCGCGGAACCCCATGACCACGGTCACCATCGGGTTCAGCTCATAAAGGTGCACCGCCCAGGCGGGGAACTTCTCGCGCACGAGCTCGATCGGATACAGCACCGGCGTTGCAAAGAACGCCATGTTGATCATCACGGGCAGCGCCTGGCGCACATCTCGGTAGTGCGCGTTGAACCCGGCGAGCCAGAGCCCAAAGCCCAGGGCCGCCCCGACTGCCATCAGCGCGTACAGCGGCAGCAGCGACAGCAACGCCCAGTTCGGCGTGACGACTTCGTGGTGCCACGCGAGCACGCCCACCATGACCAGGAACATGAAGCCGAGCTCGACCAGCGGGCTGATCACGCTGGCCAGCGGCAGCAGCAGCCGTGGAAAGTACACCTTGCTCAGCAGACCCTGACTCGCCTCGAGGCTGTTCGCCGCGCGACCCAGCGACGAGTTGAAGTAGTCCCAGATCACCATGCCGCTAAAGAGGAAGACCGCGTACGGCAGCTGCGGCATGTCGTTCGGGCCCATGCGGCCCAGAAATCCAAAGAACAGGCTGAAGACCGCGAGCCGAATCAGCGGGACAAACAACGCCCACGCCACGCCCAATGCCGCCTGCCGGTAGCGGACCGAGACATCGCGCGCGACCATCAGGGCCAGCAGCTCGCGGGCCGCCATCGCCTCGCGCATCGCAAAGCTCAGCCGCCCGCGGGCCTGGTCGATCACGACCTCCTGCTCGCCCCACTCGGCGTGCGCGCGGGCGCCAGGCCGCTCGACGGGAATCGAGACCTCGATCGGCGCCGATTGGCGTCCCTGGTCGGTGTCCGCAGCGCCCGATTTCGTCACGGTCACTCTGGCTCCTCTGCGCGGGGGCGCCTCGGCACGAGCGACCCGGCTCGGGCTTGGTCGGAAGCCCCGGCCGTCGCCCCGGCAGGCCACCCAAGCCAACCCTCAAGGGCCGAATGTAGCGCCGGCGTCGATCAACGGCAATCCCCTGCTCCGGACCGATACGATCCAGACCATGGCATCGAGCACCCCGCACATCACCGCCCTGGTTCCCATGCGACACGACAGCGAGCGCGTCCGCGGGAAAAACTACCGCCCCCTCGCCGGGCGCCCGCTGTTCCACCACGTCGTCAGAGCCCTGCTCGGCAGCGGCTCGATCTCCGAAGTCATCATCGACACCGACAGCCCCACCATCGCCGACGACTGTGCCGAGCACTTTCCGAGTGTCCGCGTCATTCCGCGTCCAGAGCACCTCCGCGACGGCTCCATTCCCATGAACGACGTGCTCCTCCACGACGTCGCCCAGGGTGGACGCGGGCGAGCCGATGACCTCTTTCTCCAGACGCACTCGACCAACCCCTTCCTCCGCTCCGAGACCATCGATCGCGCCCTCGAGCGGTTCCTTGCCTCGCGTGACGCGCATGACTCGCTCTTCGGCGTCACCCGCTGGCAAACACGCCTGTACCGCGCCGACGGCGCCGCAGTGAACCACAACCCACAAGAGCTCCTGCGGACCCAGGACCTCGAGCCGCTGTTCGAAGAGAACTCCAACCTCTACGTCTTCTCGCGCCAGACGCTCTCGCGACACGGCCGACGCATCGGCGAGCGGCCGATGCTCTTCGAGATCGATCGGCTCGAGGCGACCGACATCGACGACGAGCAGGGCTGGCGACTCGCCGAGGCCCTCGTCGCCACCGGCCTGCTCGAGCCCGCGCACGCCTGATCGACTCACACCACCCGCCCGCCGAGACCCACCTCGACCCCCACACCACCCCCACACGAGACGCACACGATGCCTGACCGCTACCAGATTCTCGTCTCCGGCCCTCGCATGCTGCGCGACTGGGAGCGCGTGCGCCCCACCATCGAGCACCTCCCATTCGACTTCCATCACGCCACCGTTCGACAGCACCTCGACGAGGACGAACTCATCGAGTGTCTCACCGGCGACACCCCGATCGACGTCGCGATGTGCGGCGGCGACCGTTGGACCGCCCAAGTGTTCGACGCCGCCCCGACGCTCAAGGCCGTGTGCAAATGGGGCACGGGCATCGACGCGATCGACCAGGACGCCGCGCGCGAGCGTGGCGTGCTCGTGCGCAACGTGCCCGACGCGTTCAGCGTGCCGGTCGCCGACACGGTCATGTGCCACGTGCTCTGCTTTGCCCGCAAGCAGCCCTGGCTCACGCAAGCGTTGCGAGCCGGAAGCTGGTCACCCATCGAGGGCGTCTGCCCGGGCGAGCAGACCCTGGGCATCATCGGCCTGGGCAACATCGGGCAGACCGTCGCGCGGCGCGCCGCGGCGTTCGGCATGACACTCCTCGGTGCCGACCCGGTCAGGCCGCCGCAACAGTTCCTCGATGACACCCGCATGGAGCTCACCGACCTTGGCACGCTGCTTGAGCGCAGCGACGTGGTGAGCGTGAACTGCGACCTGAATCCGACGAGTCGGCATCTCATCTCAACGCCGCAACTCGAGCGAATGAAGCCGACCGCAATCCTCATCAACACCGCCCGCGGCCCTGTGGTCGATCAGGCGGCGCTGGAGCACTCGCTGGTGGAAGGCCGGATCGCGGGCGCGGGCCTCGATGTGTTCGAGACCGAGCCGCTCGCGCTCGATTCGCCCCTGCGTTCCTTGGACAATGTGCTGCTGAGCCCGCACCTGGCCCAGTCCAGCCCGCGGGCGTGCTGGGCGGTGCACGAGCGCGTCGCAAGAAACGCGTGCGACTGTCTCGGAATCTGTTTCGAGACCGGCGAACGACGTCCACACAGCGTTCATCCGGGATCGCTACGCTTGCGGTCTCATGAGAACCCGCACGCGTAACCAGGAGCAGTTGGCGTGAGTCAGCGCACGGCCCTCATCACCGGCGCCGCGGGTGGCATCGGCGCGGCGACGGCACGCGTCTTTAAGGAGAGCGGGTGGCGCACGATCGGAGTCGATCGACGCGACGCCGACGTGCCCGGCCTCGACGAGCTCATCGTGTCGGACATCTCCGACCCGGCCGCACCCCAGCGCATTTTCGAGCGGCTCGCCGAGGTCTCCGACCGGCTCGACGCGCTCGTGAATAACGCCGCGATGCAGATCTGCAAGCCGGTGGTCGAGACGACGGCCGAGGAATTCGACGCGGTGATGGGCAGCAACATCCGCTCCGTGTTCCTCTCCATGAAGCACGCGTTCCCTCTGCTCAAGCGCACGGGGGGCGCGATCGTGAACGTCTCCTCGGTGCACGCGATGGCGACGAGCAAGAACATCGCCGCCTACGCCGCGAGTAAGGGCGCGCTGCTCGCGTTCACCCGGGCGGTCGCGCTCGAGTTCGGCGCCGACAGCGTGCGCGTCAACGCGATCCTGCCCGGCGCGGTGGACACGCCCATGCTCCACGCCGGCCTCGAGCGCGGGCATCTCACGCCGGGATCCTCCGACGAGCTCGTCCGAGGCCTCGGCTCGCGTCACGTCATCGGGCGCGTCGGCCAGCCCGAGGAGATCGGCGAGGCCATCCTGTTCCTCGCCGATTCGGCGCGGTCCAGCTTCGTCACCGGGCAAGCCCTGATCGTCGACGGCGGGGCGCTCGCTCGCCTCAGCACCGAGTAATGCTGCGCACACGGATGAGACACGCCTCTCCCCCACGACCCCGCACCTGGAGCTCGCCGGCATGACGCCCACGAATCCGAAGGTCTCGATCCTCCTCCCCGTCTACAACGCCGAGCGCTATCTCGATGAGACGCTGCGCAGCCTGCGGGGTCAGACGTACGACCAATTCGAGCTCATCGCGATCGACGACGGCTCGACCGACGCGTCGCTGGAGATCCTCCGCCGCCACGAGGCCGATGACGCGCGCCTGCGCATCGTCAGCCGACCCAACACGGGGCTGGTGGCCGCGCTCAACGAGATGCTCGCGCTCGCGCGCGGCGAGCTCTGCGCCCGCATGGACGCCGACGACATCGCCCTGCCCCACCGCATCGAGCGACAGGTCCGGGCGATGGACGCGCGGTCCGAGCTGGTCTGCCTCGGCGGCGCGATCGAGCTGATCGATGAGCGAGGCGCGCCGCTCCATCGCCCCGCGCCCGTTTGCGGCGACAGCAACGTCCAGCGCGAGGCCCTCCGTGGGCGAACGCCGATCTGCCACCCCGCCTCGATGTTCCGCACCGAGGCGGTCCGCATGGTCGGGGGCTACCACGAGGACGCCTACCCCGCCGAGGACCTTGATCTGTGGCTCCGGCTGGGCGAGATCGGCGAGATCGACAACATCCCCGAGACCATCCTCCGCTACCGGCTCCACGAGGAGTCGATCAGCGTGCGCAAGCGCGAGCGACAGATCGCCAAGATGCGGCTCGCGTGCGAGCGCGCCTGGGCGCGACGCGGCATCGTGGACGGGGTCTTCCTCGGGCATCCCGAGCACACGAATGCCGACGAGCGCTTCGCGCAGTTCGAGCTGGCCGTTCACACGCCGGTGCAGAACCCGACCGCGCGGGCGATCCTGCTCGCGGGCCGATCGAGCCAGCCCGGCCTCCTCTGAGCCCTTGTCGGGGCCTAAACGATTGTGTAGCAGGTGCTAACAGCACCTGGACTCGTCCAAAATCTCTTGATCGACGACCGATGGGGCGGCATGCTACAGACGCCGCGAGAGCGGCCCTGATCCAGTCCCCATTTCCCCGCCGCAGCGACCCGGTTGTTTAGGCAGCCGGGTCGCGCCCCTTTTGGACTCGGCATTTTCGAGGCGCCTCTATCCTCCGCCACAATGGCGACCGCTCCCAAAGCCCCTTCCAACGGCAAGCCGCCCGCCAAGCTGACGCCGGCGATGCGTCAGTTCCATGACTTCAAGCGGGCGCAGCCCGGCTGCCTGCTGTTCTTCCGCATGGGAGATTTCTACGAGTTGTTCTACGAGGACGCCGAGGAGGCCTCGCGGGTGCTCGGGCTGACGCTGACCGAGCGGAGCCCGGGCCAACCCATGGCGGGCGTGCCCCATCACCAGCTCACGACCTACTTGCGTCGTCTGACCGACCAGGGCTATCGCGTCGCGGTCGCCGATCAGATCCAGGATCCCAAGGACGCCAAGGGCGTGGTGGAGCGCGCGATCACGCGTGTGGTCACGCCCGGCTCGCGCGTCGACGACGCGCTGCTCGACGAGCACGAGACGGGCGCGCTCGCCGCGATCTGTTTCACGGGCGACGGGCCAGAGAGCCCGGCGTCGGCGGCCGTGTGCGAGCTGTCCACCGGTCGGTTTGTGCTGCTGGACGCCGAGCGGGGCGACCTCGCGGGCGTGCTGGCCTCGCGCGGGGTGGCCGAGTTGCTCGTCGCCGAGGCCGCCGATGGATCCACACCGCCGCGAGCCCAACGCATCGCCGACACGCTCGGCGTCACCCTGACACCCAGACCTGGATGGCAGTTCCGCCACGACGAGGCGATCGAGGCAATCCGCACGCAGTTTGGCGTGCGAGGCGTGGAGGGCTTCGGCCTGCGCGAGGATGACCCGGGGCTGCCCGCGGCGGGGGTTGTCGTCCGCTATCTCCGCGAGACCCAGGGGGTCGCCGACGCCGACGACACCGGCGCCGCCGGCGCGCTCGCGCACCTGGCGCCACCGATCCGAGAGGGCGACGACGACGCGTGCGTGCTCGACGCGGTGAGTCTTCGATCGCTGGAAGTGGAGCGCACGATCCGCGGCGGCGCACTCGATGGGTCGCTTCTGGGCGTGTTTCTCGGCGCGGGCTCGGGACGCACCGGCGGGCTCTGCCGAACGGCGATGGGCAAGCGGCGCCTTCGCGACTGGCTGTGCCGACCTACCCGAAACGCCCAGACACTCGGCGACCGCCACGGGTGCGTCGCGACGCTCGTGGGCGAGCGCGTGCTCAGCGAGCGGCTCGCCACGGCGCTCGACGGCGTGGCGGACGTGGCGCGCATCGCGGCGCGCGTGGCCCTCGACCGCGCCATGCCGAGAGATCTGGTCGGGCTCGGTCGCTCGCTCGATCGGCTGGGCGTGCTGCTCGAGACACTCCAGGGCGCGCCCGCGTTTGAGGCTCGTCGCGCGCGGCTGGCCGATGACGCCGAGTCCCTGGAGCCGCTGGCGCGTCGAGTGCTTGAGACCTGCGTCGAGCAGCCGCCGGCGAAGCTGCAAGACGGCGGGCTCATCCGCGACGGCGTGGACGCCGAGCTGGACGAGGCGCGAGGCCTGCAGCAAGACGCCGGGGACTGGCTCGCCGAGTACCAGACACGCCTGATCGCCGAGCACGACGTGCCGAACCTGAAGGTCGGCTTCAATCGCGTGTTCGGCTACTACATCGAGCTGCCCAAGGGGCAGGCCAAGCGGGCGCCCGACGCGTTCACCCGCAGGCAGACCCTGAAGAACGCCGAGCGGTACGTCACCCCCGAGCTCAAGGCGTTCGAGGACAAGGTCACCACCGCCGAGGCGCGGGCGATCGAGCGCGAGCGAGCGATCTTCGGCGAGCTTTGTGCCGCGGCGGGCGCCCACGTGCGCACCATCTCGGCGTACGCCGACGAGGTCGCCGAGCTCGACGCGTTGCTCGCGTTCGCCGATAAGGCCTCGCGCCGCGGATGGACGCGCCCTGAAATGGCCGATGACGCGGTGCTGGAGATCCACGCCGGTCGGCACCCGGTGCTGGACGAGACGCTCGGCTCGTCGTTCGTGCCGAACGACGCCGCGCTGGGCGCCGCCGCGTCGCCCGCGCGGCTGGC
>JBCAXI010000058.1:0-11424 GCA_038534175.1 Planctomycetota bacterium
CCCGAGTGAACTCCTCGCGTCCCAGCTTGGTCTCGCGGATCTCCACGTCGAACGAGTCAATGTGGATCGACGTGAACGTGTCGTCCTTCACCAGACGCTCGCTGATGACGATCGCGTCCTCGAAGTTGTACCCGTCGAACGTCATGAACGCGACGAGCGCGTTCTTGCCGATCGCAAGCTCGCCCAGCTGCGTCGAGGCGCCGTCGGCGATGATCGCCCCGGCCTCCACCTCGTCACCCACGTCCACCACCGGCTTCTGGTTCTGGCACGTCCGCTCGTTGAGCCCCACGAACTTCCGAAGCACATACTCATCGGCGTTGTCGATGATGATCCGCTCGGCGTCCACGTACGTGATCGTGCCTCCGCGCTTGGCGTTCACCACCATGCCCGAGTTGTGCCCGACCGCGACCTCCATGCCCGTCGCCACGCAGGGCGGGTCCACCTTGATCAGCGGCACCGCCTGACGCTGCATGTTCGAGCCCATCAGCGCCCGGTTCGCGTCGTCATGCTCCAAGAACGGAATCAGACTCGCCGAGATGCCCACAATCTGCTTGGGCGAGACGTCGATGTAGTCCACTTCCTTCGGGTTCACCTGGCTCAGCTCGCCGTCAACACGGGCCACCAGGTTCTCGCTCTTGAGGGTGCCGTCCGCCTCGATCGCGTCCGCCGGCGCCAGCACCGCCCGGATCTCCTCGTCGGCTCGCAAGCTCACAAACTCGTCCGTGACCTTGCCGTCCTTCGCCACGCGGTAGTTCGTGCGGATAAACCCGTAGTCATCGATCCGGGCGAAGATGCCCAGCGACGAGATCAGACCGATGTTCGTGCCCTCGGGCGTCTCGATCGGGCAGATCCGCCCGTAGTGCGAGATGTGCACGTCGCGCACCTCGAAGCCGGCGCGCTTCCGGTTCAGGCCGCCCGGGCCGAGCGCCGACAGGCGACGCTCGTGCACGAGTGAGCTCAAGGGGTTGGTCTGGTCGACCACCTGGCTCAGCTCGGAACGACCGAAGAAGAAGTCGATCGCGCTCGACACCGACTTCGAGTTGACGAGATCCGCGATCTTCGCCACCTCGTCCGGGTCCTTCACGCTCATGCGCTCCTGCACCGTCCGACGAAGCTTCAGGAAGCCCTTGCGAAGCTCTTCCACTGCCAGCTCGTCCAGCGTGCGCAGGCGGCGGTTGCCCAGGTGGTCGATGTCGTCCACCTGCGCCACCGGGCGTCCGGTCTTCGTGTCCACGCGGTTCGATCGCAGGTCCAGCAGGTACTGGATCACCCGCAAGAAGTCCTCGCCCCGCAGGAACATCATGTCCTCGGGCGCGTCCAGATCGAACTTGCGGTTGATGCGGAAGCGGCCCACCTTGCCCAGGCGGTACCGGTTGTCGTCGTAGAACTTCTCAATAAAGAGCTGCTTGGCCTTCTCCACCTGAGGCGGGTTGCCCGGACGCAGCTTCGAGTACACCTTGAGCAACGCCCGCTCGTACTCGGTCTCCGCGACCTCGGCAAACTGCTCCAGCTTCTCTTCCGCGATCGTGTTCAGGATCAGCGAGTCCGACGGGTTGATGATCACCCGAACCTTCTTCAGGCTCGAGTTCTGGATCGCCTCCGTCGCCTCGCCCAGCTGGCGACCCACATGCACCAGCTCCTCGCCCGTCTCCGTGTCGAAGATCGACTCGGCCGCCCAGTGCTCGGGCTCCACGTCCGCCGCCTTCACCTCGCTGACCTCATAAAAGAGGCTTAGAATGGCGTCGGTCTCCGCGACTGTCTCGTCCAAACATCGAAGGAACGTCGTCGCCGCGAGCTTGGTCGACTGATCGATCCGCATCGCCAGCACGTCTTTTTTCGTCACCTCGAGCTCGATCCACGAGCCACGCTCGGGAATCACCCGCGCCGAGTGCAGCGGGCGGTCGCCCTCGCTCGACACGATCGAGAAGTCGACACCGGGCGAGCGGTGCAGCTGGCTCACGATCACACGCTCGGCACCGTTCACGATAAATTCGCCGCCGCCGATCATGATCGGGAACTCGCCGAGGTAGATGTCCTCCTCGGGCAGGTCCGGGTGGTTCTCACGCCGCAGACGCACCGCCAGCCGGAACGGCAGGCCGTACGTCAACCGAAGCTCGCGGCACTCGTCGGACGTGTACCGCGGCTCGTCGAGCTCGTAATGCAGATACTCGAGCTGCATCGTCCCGTCGTACGACTCGATCGGGAAGATCTCGTGCAGCAGGCTCTCCAGCCCGATGGTCTTGTCCCGCTCCTCGGTTCCCCGCTGCAACTGGAGGAACCGCTCGTATCCGTCCGATTGCAGTGTCGTGAGATTCGGAATCTCGGAAGCGTCGCCACGCTTGGAGTAATCCCGAACGGCCTTGTCGCGCACACTCGTCGCTGCCATCAACGCCCTCGCGATGGGTAAGCACCAGGCTCATGAAACGCCCGGTGGTTGGTCGTCGTCGATCGAAGAGCCGAGACACGAACAGTCCCGGCATCGTCCGTCCCTCTAGCCCCGCAGAAGCCGCCAGCGACCCGCCCCGCGTATCGCGAGACCATCGCCCACGGCGCCGCCCACAAAAGGTTGCCCTCGATTCCGCTCGTTCGCCCTGCCGATTGTGTCCACACGCGCACGCCACGCCGAGACGTCCGCAACCGATGAGTCTATCCCCCCTGCAAGCGGCGGACCATCAACGCCCCCCAAATCAACCCCCTCCTTCACATTTCGCGCAACCTCCGCACATTCACACAAATCATATCCCCCCAACAGGTGATTAAGCGCAACCAACGTGACGCCGCGGCCCGAACGCTCGCTCGAAAAAGAAAAGAGGCCCAGGGCAACGCCTGGACCTCTTCTAAATGCTTGAACCAGCGCGGCCGGATCAGGCGAGCTCGACCTCGGCGCCGACTTCCTCGAACTTCTTCTTGAGCTCCTCGGCCTCGTCCTTGCCGAGACCTTCCTTGACCTTCGCCGGCATCCCGTCGACCAGCTCCTTGGCCTCCTTGAGACCCAGGCCCGTCGCCTCGCGCACGACCTTGATCACCTTGATCTTCTGCCCGCCGTCACTCTTCAGAACAACGTCGAACTCGGTCTTCTCCTCGGCCTCGGCGGCGCCGCCGCCGTCAGCCGGACCGGCCATCATGACCGCGCCACCCGCGGCGGCCTCGATGCCGTACTTGTCCTTCATGTAGTCGCCGAGATCGACCGCTTGCTTCAGCGTCAGGTCCGCGAGCTTGTCGCCCAGGTCCGTGATCGCCCCGTCGAACTCTTTGACCGCCGTGCCTTCGTCAGACATCGCTTCAAACCTTCCCATCAGTCGGCCGCGCCCCGCATGCACCGGGTCTCATGCGCGCCCGTCGTTTCTGGAACCGAGAGGGGCCGGCACACGCCGGCTCTTTAACCCCGCGCTGAGCGCGCGTCCAGGGGCCAGTCAAGCTCCGAAATCGTCCTTCCAACCGCGATCACTCGACCGCGGAAATGGTCTCGCCATTCTCGAGCTTTGTCTCGATCGCCTTGACCAGACCCGCCACCGTTCGGCCCGGGCCAAGCACCTGACCGACCAGGTTGCGTCCCGGGCTGAGCACCAGCGTGACCGCCTGCGCGATCGCCTCGTCCCGCGTCGGGAACTTGCTCAGCCGCTGCACGCCGTCCTCGCCCTCAAACAGCTGCCCGTCCAGCACCGCGCCCTTGAGCTCGATGTCCGGGAACTGCTTGACGAGCTCGACGACCTCGCGTGCCACCTCGACCACCGACTCGGCGCCGTAGACGACCGTGTTCTGACCACGCATCACCGGCGCCAACGCCGCCAGCGTCGAGTCGCTGAACGTCTTATTAAACAGCTCGTTCCGCACCATCGTCATGCGGATGTGCTTCTCGCGCAGGTCGTTCCGCATCGTGTTGGTCTGGAACGCGTCCATCCCGCGGATCGTCACCACCAGCGCGTCGTGCTCGCCGAGCCGCTCGCGGTACTCGGCCATGATCATGTCCTTGACAGGCTTGCTCATCGCAGCATCTCCCGGTGGTTCAAGCGGTCTCGGCCGCGTCCGTGTACTCGACCTGCACCCCGGGGGTCATCGTCCCCGACACCGCGATCTTCTTGATGTACGTGCCCTTGACCGTCGAGGGCTTGGCCTTCTCGATCGTCTCGATGAAGAACTCCAGGTTCTCCGCCAGATCACCATCAGGAAAGCTCATCTTCCCGACCACCGCGTGCACGTTCCCCGTCTTGTCCGTGCGGTACTCCACCTTGCCGGCCGAGTACTCCTTCACCGCATCGGCCACCTTCGGAGTCACCGTGCCCGCCTTCGGCGAGGGCATCAGACCCTTCGGGCCCAGCACCTTGCCCAGCTTCGACACCACACGCATCATGTCCGGCGAGGCCACCGCGACATCAAAGTCCTGCCAGCCCTTGGCGATCTCGTCAACGAGCTCCTCGCCGCCGGCCTTCACAGCCCCCGCCGCCAACGCGTCGTCGGTCACGTCAGACTGGCAGAACGCCACCACACGCTTGCTCTTGCCGATCCCCTTCGGGAGCGACACCGAGCCGCGAATCATCTGGTCCGCCTGCTTCACGTCCACGCCGAGGTGCATCACCACCTCGACCGTCTGGTCAAACCGGGGCCCCTTGAACTTCTTCAAGGTCGCCACCGCCTCCTTCAACGGGAGCGCCGACTTCGGCGCCATCTCCACGTTCGCCTTCGAGCGCTTCGCGAGCTTCGCCATCGGTCAACCCTCCACCAGGACGCCCATAGAGCGCGCCGTGCCCTCGATAATCCGACACGCGGCCTCCACAGAGCCCGCGTTCAAGTCCTTCACCTTCTCCTCGGCGATCTTCTTCACCTGGTCCGGCGTGATCGTCCCCACCTTCTTTTCGTGGGGCTCACCCGAGCCCTTATCGATGCCCGCTGCTTCCTTAATAAGGACGCTCGCGGGACTCGACTTGATCTCGAACGTGAACGAGCGGTCGCTGAACACCGTGATGACACAGCCCACGACCTTGCCGTTCAGCTGCGACGTCGCAGCGTTGAACTGCTGGATGAACTGTCCCGGGTTCACACCCGCGCCACCCAAGGCCGGACCCAAAGGAGGCGCAGGAGACGCCGTGCCACCAGGGGCCATCACCTTCAAAACGTTGATTACTTCTTTTTTGGCCATCGGTCCTCACCTTCCACCCGCTCCCGACCCAGGGGTCGTTCGAGCACGCCGGCCAGGGCGTCTCGGAGCTCGGTGGTCTTCGCGGTGGCGCACCAGCCCAGAAGGCCCGCACGCTCCGATTGTCGTTCACTCCGGGCACATCGCCCCGAGCGGCTCCAACGATAGACCCCCACGAGGCCCCCGGCTTCCGCCGCATCCGATTTCAACCCTCCCCTACGCCCTGCCGATCAGCCGTTGCCGAGACAGCCCGACCGCGCCGATCGCCTCGCCCGCCGCCGATCACCCGGCGGCCGTCCACCACTCCGCCCGCTCATCGCGCCCAAGAGCCGAGAACTTTCTCAACCATCGCGATGGGCCACCGCCTGGCGCCCACGCGTGTGCTTCGCAACCGGGAACACCAACCGGATCCAGAGTCTCGTCTTCGATCACCATGTGCGAACACCCTGTCCAACCACCGAGTCCGACGCGCACGCTCGACGACATGAACAAGTCGACGATGGACAACGACACGCCGCTCCAACGCGGCATCCCACGAACGCGTCAAGATGGGCAACAACGCTCGGTTCGAATCCGCTCTGACGACCATGCAAACGCCTTGCACGCGTCGTTCAACAACACCTCGAACACCCACCCCGGAGGTTCCTCTAAATCGTGGATTCACAAAAACTTTGCTTGAAACTCCTACACCACATGGTTGTCCTTGATCGAAGCAAGTGTTAGACTTACCCCATAACTGTGGGAGCCGGGAGAGGAGGAATCTTCCGGCAACACGTTGATTTGTGAGTCGTTCAACCGCGACTCTGTTTGACCACGTTTGGAACGTGGGCTCGCGGTTGTCGTTCAGCCCTCGTTGGGCGCCCTTCGAGGGCAAAGGAGTTTTAGAAATGAAGCGCGCGTGTACCATTCTTAGTGGCGCTGCCGTGGCTCTCGCCGCCGCGACGTCCTCCGCTGGTCAGCTCCAGGCTGTCGATGCCGACTGGGCCAGCGCCCGCGGCCTCGTTGGCAACGAGAGCGTGACCACCTCGACCCCCATCTTCACCGCCGACGACGGTGGCACCCCCGCCGGCGTCTACTGGGACAACGGTGAGTGGGACGGCCGCGATGGCCAGGCCTCCTCCGATGGCTCGTTCTTCCCCTTCGCCCGCGCCGCGGACGACTTCTACCTCGCCGACGGCAAGTACTACTACGTCGACCAGATCACCGTGCAGATGCTCGTCAAGAGCCCCGAGGACCCCATCTCCGTCCTCGAGCTCTACGACGACTGCAACGGAAAGCCCTCCACCCTTCGTGACACCTACGAGCAGTCCGACTTCAGCGTCGTCCAGTCCGACGTCTTCGGCCTGTACACCCTCTACGAGCTCACCTACGACGTGAACTGCTGGCTCCCCGGCGGCTGCGCCTACTGGGTCTCCCCCGTCGGCCAGGCCCGTGACTGCTCCTGCGACGGCCCGCTCGATCACGACCAGTACTTCTTCTGCACCGCTGGCTACAACGCCAGCCTCGGCTTCGGCGACGTCCAGGGCATCGAGGGTCACTTCCTGAACCCCGACCTCGGCTTCTCCGACTGGACCCCCGCGGCCGTCACTTGCTCCTGCAAGACCGACTACTGCTTCAAGGTCTACGCCGAAGCCTGCCACATCCTCCGCGATCAGGGCGACTTCGACGGCACCCTCGGCGCCCCCTCCGTGATCTCCACGGCCTTCCCCGATCAGCGCACCGCTGATGACTTCGTCCTCGCCACCTCCGATCGCGCCAACCCCGAGTCCTACGAGATCTGCGCGATCATCGCCTGCGTCTTCACCAACTGCAAGGTCGCCGACTACATCCTCGAGGTCTACGAGCAGACCAACGAGGAAGTCACCGACGAGGACACCGGCGAGACCTACGTCCGCATGTGCCCCGGCGATCTCGTGATGCAGTTCACCGATCCCAAGGCCGTCGACCTCGGTATCTCCCTCACCACCACCGAGGGCTTCGTCGTCGATGGTTACGAGCTCCAGTTCGATACCACCGGCCTGAACCTTGAGGGTGGCAAGACCTACTGGGTCTCCGCCGTCGGCCGCGGCCAGGGCGCCGTTCGTGACCGCTCGTTCTTCTGCTTCGCCTCCAACTGCCGCAAGCCCTCCGAGTGCTACATCAACTGGATGGAGCCCAAGTTCAACAAGAACGTCTCCTCCAACGGCGAGTCCAACTTCTGGCAGAACCTCTCCGAGCTCGTCGATCCCAACCTCGGCGACATCCGTAACCTCGGCTTCAAGGTCCTCGGTAAGGCCACCGAGGCCAACGGCGCCGATCCCGTCGACGAGAACGAGGGCAACTTTGCCTCCCCGTTCGCTCCGGTCGACCGGGATGCCCGCACCCTCGGAATGGGCGGCCTCCGCTAAATCCGACCTGTGCAGGTAGCTGATCGCCGAGCCTGATCGCTCGGCTCTCAGAAAGCACCCAAAGCCGCCCGACGAAAGTCGGGCGGCTTTCTTTTTGGATCCAGACTCAAAGCCCACGCCGCGAAGAGACCAAGCCCGCGAAGGCAAGCCGGCCCGCCGCTCGAGTCAGGGACTCGTGCCGAACGCCGCACCGATGATCGGGTCCAAACCCACCGACTCGCCCTCACGCAGCATCCGCGCCGCCACGCGCTCGCGAGCCTCCGCCTGCGCCATCACCGCCGCCACAAGCCACGCCGAAGCATCATCCTCTCGATGCGCCCAACGCACCGCATCTCGCAAGATCGCCCGAGCCCGCCGCGCCCCACCACGCCCGCCCGCCGACGCGAACAGCTCCAACCCCAACGCCCGCCGAGCCAACTCGGGCGACGCCCGATAAGCCTCAAGCAAACGCCACCCGCCCGCCGCCACGTCGCCCGACTCCACCAGCGCCACACCCAGCAGCCGACGAGCCGAGAAGTCGCCCGGATGCGAATCCACCCGGCGACGCAGCGCCTCCACGGCACCCGCCGCATCGCCCGAAGCCAATCGCTCGATGCCCGCTGTCAGGTGCTCATCCCAATCGTCCGTCGCCTCGAACCCCGCGGCCCCAACCAACCGAGCGCTCGGCCTGACCACCAAGCCCAACGCCCGCGCCGTCGCCGCGTCCATCGGGCCTGCCGCGTCGACCGGCGCGCCACCACTTGCTAATCCAGTCCCCGCACCCGCTGTTCGCCCGGCCCACATCGGCCACAGCCGAGGATCCGTCGGCGCCAGCCCCACAATCGGGCCGCGGCACACCGTGGCGTCGCAACCGTCGTATCGCCCGCGGCGGATCACCCGCAGCGCGCTCTCCCCTGGCAGCACCACCACCCCGCCCGGATAGACCCCGCGCCCGCCGAACAACACCGTCGGTCTCGCCGGCCCGATCGCCACCACATCGCCCGTCGGCGGGCGCCCGAATCGCCGCCCATCCAACGTTCCCTCTTGGAATCGTCGCTGCAGTCGTCCGGAGCCGTCTCGCGGCATCCGCGTGCGCTCACGCACAACCTCCGGCGCCCGAGGCACGCGAATCGCCTCCATCCCAGGCCCCCGCGCGGGCACACCACGAGGCGCCGGAAACCGAGCGCCGCCTCCCGCGTTGCCCGCGTCCGAACGATTCAGCGGTTGGCCATCACGCGTCGGCCCGGCCACGCCCGAGCCCGCCAACGCCCAGCCAGCGCACAACGCGACCACATAAGCGGCTCTCATCCCGCGCCCCCTTCTCCATCAACACGATCTTCAACCCCTTCGACGATCCCCTCATCGCGCTCCGACAGCGTCACGCCCCACGCCAACCGATCGCACAACAGTCCATCGGCGCCCAGCGCCCGACTCCGCTCGATCGCGTCCGTCGCGCCAGCCGCATCGCCGGCCCACATCGACACCACCGCCGCGCCCACCCAACGCTCGGCCGTAGCCCTCCGCTCAGCCATCCGCCGCAATGCCAACGCCCGTCGACGCAGCTCCGATTCCCCACCCGCGAACCAATCCGCGGCAGCCATCGGCTCGAGCGCCAGCGTCGGATCCACCACGTACACCTCATGCAGACGACGCGCCGCCTCGTCCAGCCGACCCGCAGACAACAGCAGCGCGCCGTACACACGCCAGAGACGCGACGACTCCGGCGCCTCGGCCAACAGCGACGCCGCCTCACGAATCGCGCGCTGTCGGCGACCGGCTTCCGCCATCGCCCGAACCCGAGCGATCGCCGCCACCTCCACGTCGATCGGCGACACAGGCTCCGCCGCCCGACCCCACGTCTTCGGCGTGTACTCCGGAAGCAACCGATGGTCGAGCACCCGATACGCCGGATCGTCCACCGGCCCACGCACCACGAACGTCCCCGGCTCCCGAAGCGTCAGCGTGCCGCCGTTCACCGAGCACACCCGACGCACACGCACCGGCGCCAGCCCCCTCGGCGCCGGCCCCGCGTCCCGCCGATCCAACGTGCGATCCAACCGCTCGCCGCCCATCGACGACGCCGCCTCGGCCAGCGTCGTCTCGATCGGACCACCAAACAACGCCTGCTGCAGGATCTGTCCCGAGCACGCCGCCGTCACTCCGCCCAGCGTCATGCCCACAGATAGCCCGATCGACACAGCACACGCCGGACCGCTCGCTCGTTTCATGCCTCGGGCCCCATTCGCCAACGCCCCCAACTCGTCAGTAAGACGCCGAATCGCGGCCATCGGTTCCTCGATCGCCCCCACACACCCACCTCAGACCCACCCAACGGTACAGTGCAACCACGATCGCCCGCCACGCCCCATCCAAGACACCCATGCGAGCCCTCGCCCTCATCCTCCTCGCCCTCTCCTCCCTCACCGCCTGCGGCTCCAAGGTCGTCGTCAACAGCCAAACCCTCGTCACGCGCCTCGAGCCAGAGGTCCGGCTCGCCGTCTATGCCCCCCACGATGAGCAGACCGCCAACATCTACCTCACCGACCTATCCCGAGACGAGATCGACGGCGACATACCGATCCAGGACGCCACCGGCGTGCTCATCCACATCCACCTATTCCTAAACCCACAACCCGGACGGACGCCCCTCGACCACTCCGCTGTCTCCGCGACCGTCCGCCTCTTCGTGCTCGCCGCCGGCGAGGTCGGGGTCTACGGCGGCGGCGGGTTCATCCGACCCCGAGGCCGACCGGGCGACTACAGCATCGCCGCCGAACTCGATCACGCCACGCTGGCACCCACCGACGCCACACCCCTATTCGCCGACCTGCTCGGCCCGAGCGTCATGAAAGCCCGATTCACCGCGCTCCGCGACCCCCCACGCGCCACGCGCATCGCCGACATCATGGCCGAGATTCTGCGACGCGCTCGCGACGAGTAACACCCGATCAGTGAGCGTCGTACCACGCGTCCATGACCGACGTCGCCCCGCCCGCGTACAGATCCGCCAGCGTCTCACCCGACAGCCCGTGCCCCGTCAACGCCGGTGCCGACATCGCGTCAAACCGCTCGGGCTCCACCAGCATCAGGTCCGGATCCGCGATCGGCGACGCACCCCGATAGTCCGTCTCGAACATCGTCCGCAACGCCCAGAACCGACCCGCGTACAGCTCAAACGCCTCGGCCTCGTTCGACGCCAGCGTTGAGCCAAACCGCTCGCTCTCGCTCGGCCGCAGATGCTCGTCGCTCGTCACCACATCCGTGCCAAAGAAGATCCGTCCACGCCACCGATCGAAGAACTCGCGCACGCGGGACGTCGGATGCTTGCTCAACTCACGCACCTGCCACTTCGTCGCCGACGTGTCCATGTGCGCGTTCGGGTGCCGCTCCAAGAGGCCGTCCAGGAAATCCAGATCCTCGGGCCATCCCGCCATGTGCGCGAGCAGCCACGGCTGCGTGAACCGATCCAGCATCCGCTCCAACGGCAAGTACTGCGCCTCCTTCGTCCCATACCTCGAAGAATCCGCGTACTTCGTCTCGAACCATGTGTCCGGGTCCGCCACGTGCGTCATGAGCATCATGCCCAGACTCGTCGCCAGCTCCGCCGCCCGCACCACCCACTCCGAGTCCAACCCCACCAGATCCGCGTTCTCCGCGCCCTGCATGTAGTCCCGGATCCGCGGCGCCCGCCAAAACTTCACCATCCGCGCGCCGAACTCGTCGTGGAACTTCTGGATGTTCTCCAAAAACCCCTCCCGATGCGCCCGCCCACGATCCTCGGCCATGTACTCCGGAATCGCCACGAAACGGATCCGATCCCCCAGAACCTCGCGCACCGCCGCCGCCTCGGCGTACTGCGTCTGGCTGTACACCGACCGCACGCCATAGAGATCCATCACACGCCTGAAGATCTTCGACGCCTCG
>JBCAXI010000059.1:0-11337 GCA_038534175.1 Planctomycetota bacterium
ATCGGTGGTTCGACGACGATGGAAGCGCGCCGAGTGGAGCTGGGCCAGCACATCGCGCTGCGGCGTGACATACCGGCGGATCATCACGATCTTCCGGCGCAGCGTTGCGAGCTGCGGGCGCTCGCCCTCTTGCAGCCCCTCCTCGGCAGCCAGCATGCGCGTCTCGATCTCTTCCAGCGTTTGCTCAAGCCGCTCGGTGAGCCCGCGGGCCAGATCGATCAGCACCGCCCCGGTCGCGCCGGCGGGCCCGGGTGCGAGCTCGCGTTGGCCCGAGCGCACCCGCTCGGCCGTGCCGTCGACCGCCATCACGCGCAGCGCGCGCAGGGTGATGATCCGCTCGCGGGTCATCCAGACGCGGATGACGACCATGTCCTCGGGGTTCGCGTCGGGGTTGAGGTTGACGCCGCGGAGAAAGGCGACGAGCGCGTCGCCCTCGCTCCACGCCCGAGGGCGGGTCTCTTCCATGAGCAGGGCGTCGAGGACGATCTCCTCGGTCACGCCCAGCGACTGGAGCGTGGCCCGCGCGTCAGGATGGTGACGCGCGAGATCGACCCACGCGGGGCCCTCGATCTCGATCGGCGCGACGCCGGTGGTCTTGGAGGTGGTCTCGGAGGGCGACCTGGGCTCGCCCGACGGGGTGGTGTCGCGGCCTAGCGGGAGCGTGAAGTAGATCGGTTCGGATGGCGGCGGGGGGATGTCCATGGAGCGTCAGTCGACCTGGCGTCGCCCTTCGATCGCGTCGGCCAGCACGGCCTTCGACGCGTACTCGATCGGGCTGCCGCTCGGCAGCCCGCGCGCCAGGCGCGTCACCCGCACCGATCGTCGGCTCAGCTCGTCGGCCAGGTACAGGCTCGTGCCGTCGCCCTCGAGCGTGGGGTTCATGCCCAGGATGACCTCGCGCACCGGCTCGTCGCCCGCGTTGCGCTCCGGGTCATCGACGCGATCCAGGAGTTGGGACGCGGTGATCGACTCGGGCCCGATGCCGTCGAGCGGGCTGAGGCGACCCATGAGCACGTGGTACAGCCCGCGGTACTGCCCGGTCTGTTCCAGCGCGATCAGGTCCTTGGGCTGCTCGACCACGAGCACCAGCCCGCGATCGCGCCGGTCGTCGAGGCAGACGCGGCATCGCTCGTCGTCGGCGAAGTTGAAACAGACCGCGCAGTGCCGCACCATCTTCTTCACGTCGTGCACCGCTCGGGCCAACGCCAGCGCGTCGTCCTGCTTGGCCTTGAGCAGGTGGAACGCGAGCCGCTCGGCCGATCGGCGCCCGATGCCCGGCAACGCGGCCAACTCGGCGATCAGCCGATCGACCGGCTCGGGGTAGGCGGCCGACTCGCGCGGGCCGCCGGAGCGCGATGGAGAGGGTTTGGGCGCGTCGCTCACGGAGGGATCGTACGATGGTCGCGTGGCAGGCGAGCCGTTCAATCCGATCCGCTTCGCGCGCAACGCCGTGCTCATCGCCAGTGGCTGCGGGCTGGTCGCCTGGATCGTCGTCGCCTCGGCCATCCCCAACCTCTCGCCCAAGCGGTTCCACACGGTGGTGGAGGGCGAGCTCTACCGCAGCGGCAAGCTCACGCCTGCGGCCTTCAAGACCGTCGTCCGCGAGCACGACATCAAGACCATCGTCGATCTCGGCGCCTGGCCCGATGGATCCGTCGAGGACACCCGCGCCGCGCGCACGGCCGAGGCGCTCGGCGTCGATCGCGTCGAGTTCGATCTCCACGGCGACGCCACGGGCGAGCTCGATGAGTACGCCCAGGCCCTGGCGATCATGATCGATCCCGCCCGCCAGCCCGTGCTCATCCATTGTGGCGCCGGCACCGAGCGCACGGGCTGCGCCGTCATGCTCTACCGCACGCTCATCGAGGGGGCCGATGTCGAGTCGGCCTACGCCGAGGCCGAGTCCATCGGGCACTCGGGCGATCGCAATCCCAAGCTCCGCGGCGTCTACGACGCGGCCCGCCCCGTGGTCGAAGCGGCGCTCCAACAACAATGACCCGCCTCTTCGCCGCGATCGCGCACCGGCGATGGGCGCAGGCGCTCATCGTGACGCTGCTATGCGCCGTCGTCTTCGGCGTGAACCTCGGCACGGGCGGGCTGACCCGCAGCGAGGGGCACCGGGTGGGGCCGGGGTGGCAGATGCTTGAGCACGACCACGACGGTCCGCGCTTCGTGCCGCATCTGTTTGACACGATGTACGTGCGCAAGCCGCCGGGCACGCCGATCGCGATCGCTGCGAGCACCTGGGTGCTCGGGCACAACGAATGGGGCGCCCGGCTGCCGAGTGCGATGGCGTCGCTCGCGATGTCACTTGTTGTGATGGTCTTCGCGTGGCGTTGGTTCGGCACGCCTTACGGGCTCGCCGCGGGTATGCCGCAGGCGCTCCTGCCCTGGTTCTGGGAGAGTGGGCGGGCCGCCGAGATCGAGGCGATGCACAGTCTTGGGGCGATGCTCGCGTGTCTCGCGGTGGTCCAGCTCGCGCTGACGCGAACCAAGGGTGCGCTTGCGGAGATCGCGCTCATGCTCGGGGTCGGCGTTGCGGTGCTCACAAAGGGGCCGGCCGCTGGTGTCGCGCTGGTCTCGGCGTGTCTTGGTGCTTCGTTGGCGACACGATCCGCTGGCGGGCTGACGTACCGCGTCCGTGCCGGCGTGTTCGTTGGCCTCGGCACCCCACTCATGCTGCTTGCGATGATGTGGGGCTACGCGCACATCGCGCGCACCACGGGTGAGGTCGTCGTCTCCCAATCCCCCGGCGAGTTCCTGTGGGGCGATCCGCTCGGCTCGCTCGCGTTGCCGTTCGTGGCGATCGTGATGGCGATGCCGATGTCGCTCTCGCTCCTCTTCCCGTGGGGGCCCGACGCGCGTGAAGAAGCGGCGCGTGATGGCGACTCCAGCCGTGCGCACACCGTGGTGCTCGCGCTCGCCTGGGCGTGGCTCATCGGCGCCGTGGGGTCCGCGGTGATTGGACTCAGCAATCCACGCTACGTCCTGCCCGTCGCCACCATGACGGCACCGATGGTCGCGTATGTCGTCTGGGGTGCCTGTGGCGGCTTCGACGCCAAACGCCGCGCCATCGCCCGAGCCATGCTGCTTGCCGGCAAGACCACGAGGGCGCCCGGGCTGCTCTGGATTCCAATCCTGCTGGTTGGCTGGGGCGTGTACGTGTTCGTGGTCGAGCGCGGCGTGCGCGCGACAAGCGGGCGTGAAGCCGGCTTCGAGATTGCCGCGTTGCTGACTGATCTCAGTCCAGATGGCGGCGTGATCCACGCCGACCACGCGATCGAGGCGCGGCCCGAGGTGCTGCTCTACGCCGAGCGCGAGCACGACGCGTTGCGTGGGGGGTGGTCGGTCTGGACGCAGGACGCCGACCTGCCGCCGACGGGAGACTGGGTGCTACTGCGGGTGGACGACGGGTCCGACGAGCGATCACGTCTCGCCGAGCGCGGGCTGGCGCTGGGTGACGCGGCGTGGCAAGGCGACGTGCACAAGTACACGTTCGCGTTGTTCCGCGTGGAGTGAATCGAACGCGGCTGTTCGGCCACACCCTCGGCGCCAGCCGGCGAGGTCATTGCGATTCGAGCACCAGTAAAACAAACGACGCCCGCGGCAAGCCGCGGGCGTCGGGGGATCGTCTCAATCCGTCCGTGATCTCAATCTCGACGTTCGTGGGTCGTGACGCGGTCGTCGCGACGCAGGTCGTCCTGATCGATTACGGCATGGGGCAGCCGGCGGACCACTCGTTGAGGTAGCAGGAGAAGTCGGAGAGGTCGACGCCGTCGCCGCCGCCGGCGACCACGTCGCAGACGCCGGTCAGCGTGATGTCGGCGAACGCGTCGCTGGTCGACCAGAGGCTGAGGTAGCAGGAGAAGTCGGAGAGGTCGATGACGCCATCGGGCGTGGACGTGTCGCAGGTGGAGGTGGTGGTGATGTCGGCGAAGGCGCAGCCGCCGCCGGTCTCGCACTCATCGGGGATGCCGTTCATGTTGGTGTCGGAGGCCGAGGCGTTCGTGTCGTAGGACACGTCGACCTGGATGTAATTGTCCTGGCCCGGGAGGCAGGCGCCGGAGTCGACGTCGGCGCTGGCGATGAAGTCGACGGTGACGTTGCCGCCGCCGCTGGTGCGGGCGGTGTTCCACTCACCGGCGGTGAGGATGATCTGGTTGGTGGAGAGGAAGCAGTCCACCGGCGCGCCGCCGCTGACGAAGATATTCCCGTAGGAGACGCCCTCGACAAAGACCTCGAGGAACTCGGCGCCGCTGTTGAAGTCGCCGATGGTCTCGAAGTCGAGCGTGACGTCGCTGCCGGCCTCGGAGGCGCCAACGAAGGTGTAGGACTGGGGGCTGCCCGAGCCGATCGGGTTGAGCTGGCCGGACGACTCGGCGAACGGATCGGGATCGATCTCGCAGTCGTCGGGGATGCCGTTCATGTTGCAGTCTTCGGCGTCGCCCTGGGCGATCTCGCAGACGTCGTCGCGTCCGTTGTTGTTGCAGTCGTTGGCGGCGTCGTTGGTGCACTCGCCGTTGTTGCACGTGTCGGTGGTGCAGGGGTCGCCGTCGTCGCAGTCGCCGTTGACGGTGCACTCCGCGGCGCCGGTCACGGTGATCGAGCCCTGGTAGAGCTGGCTGTCGGGCGGGCTGTTGGTCTCGAACACGCGGAGGAAGTAGGTGCCAGCCGACGGCAGCAGCAGATCGGTCGCGACCTCGTTCTGGCCGAGGCCCGCCGAGTCGAAGGTGGCAATCACGGTCGCGCCGCTGTCGAGGATCTGGAACGCGAGGTTGGCGATCTCCTCGGAGTCGTTCGGGTTACCCGAGAAGCACGAGCCGTTGCCGGCCTGGTCAGAGTCGTCGTAGGTGAAGCCGACGGGATCGATGGTGACGTCGATGAGCGCGGGGGTCGCGACGCTGAACTCGAAGAAGTCCTGCTCGCTGTTGGCGTCGATCGAGAGGTTGGCGCCGAAGTTCGGCTGCGGGGCGGAGACCGGCTGGGCGGGCAGGCCGCCGAGGCTGACAGTCGCGCCGCTGCCGATCGTGCCGAGGTCGGTCGCCGAGGCGGTGTTGTTGTCCGGCTCGTTGGGGTCGCCGTAGCCGCGGTGGACGCCGCGGATGTCGTCGTGCTGCGGGCCATCGAAGCTGGTCTGGAGGAAGGGCTCCATGAGGTAGCCGGTGGTGGTGGAGCAGATGTGGGCCGCGCCGAGGCCGTGCCCGTGCTCGTGCATGATGGTGTTGCGGAGGAATCGGTCGCTGCTGCCGCCGTTCCATCCCTCGGCGGAGTCGATGACCATGTCCGAGTTGGTGGGGAAGGAGTTGTAGGCCAGGGTGTTGCTGCCGCCGTCGATGGGCTTCATGGAGATGCGCACGTCGCCTCGCGTGACGTCGTTGCCCGAGGCACCCCAGAAGGCGCCGTCGTCCCAGTCGTTGCCGCCGTCGGTGACGCGGATGTAGTTCAGGCCCGAGAGGTCGGCCCAGCGCTGGAACGACTGGTCGAAGCGGCTGATCCAGATGGCGCGGTTCCCGCCGAACTGGCCGTCCAAGGTGGAGAACAGGTTGCTCGGGGCGGTCGGCTCGCCGATGCCCGAGGGGATCGTCAGGCCATCCGGCACGAACGACCAGCTGAGCGTGGTGCCCTGGCCGGTGCCCGTCCAGCTCGCGACGAAGTTGTGCCGAAGCATCGACTCGAGGAACATCGACTCGATCGCCGCCGAGTAGCGCTCGGGCAGAGGCGTGTCGGGGCTGAAGCAGGCCATCACCGGCGTCTGCGTGTTCACGCGCGTCAGGTCCATGCCCTGCGCGACCGCGGTGCGGGCGTGCTCCGAGCGGTCCTGCTGGGAGGCGATGAACGCCACACCGGCGGTACAACCGGCGGCGGCGATGACGAGAGCGGCTTTCTTCAACTGTTGCATGCGTGGCGCCCCTATCGGCTAGCTAAACGCGAGGATCACCGGGCCCGGCGATCCTCGACTCTCTGTTTCTTCAAGACCACCAGAGCGACTGGCGGCCTCTCCGTGCGACCCGCGCCCACCTCCGCCCAGGAAGTGCGACGCACCATGACGCCAGACCGATCGACTCGGCGCGTGATCGCGCCGGTCCAAGCCGCTGGCGTCGATGTTCGATCTCAAACGCCTCAGTAGCGGTCGAGACCGTGATCGCCAGAGTTGGCGATCCCATCCTGTCATTGGGGCACGCCCCCGGAACGGCGACCGCGAAGGCCGCAGCGTGAAGTGTGCCCCAAATCGTCTGTCACGCAACCCGAACAGGGGGCCTTTCGCCGACTTCTTGCCAGCACCACGTCAAGCGGGGCGAACTGGGTCAAGCAGGGCGGGGTCGGTCCTCGGCGCGAGTGCGCTCATGCCGCCCACGAATCGGCGGCATGTCACGGTTCGGCCTCCCCGGAGCATTGGTTCCGGCGAGGTGCAGAATCGAGCCCAGTTCCTCAATGGGCCGAATCGGGCCCAATCGTCCGCGCCCATCGGGGCGTGTCCGCTCGAACTCAGGGGCAGCCCAGCGCCCACTGGGCCAGGTAGCACGAGAAGTCCGAGAGCGTCACGTCCCCGTCGCCCACGCCCGGCACGCAGTCGTCGAACGCGGTGATGTCGGCCTGCGGATCGTCCGAGGCCCACAGCGCGAGGTAGCACGAGAAGTCCGACAGCGTGACCACGCCGTCGCCCGTGCCCGGCACGCAGTCATCGAACGAGGTGATATCCGCGATGCACCCCTCGCACTCGTCGGGGATGCCGTTCATGTTCGAGTCCTCGGCCGACGAACCGCTGGCGACCTCGTAGTCCGCCTGCACGCGCACGTAGGTCACGTTGCCCGGCAGGCAGGCGTCGGGCTCCACGTCGGACGAAGGGTTGATGGTCAGCAGGATGTCGCCGTTGCCCAGCGAGAGCGCGGCGTTCCAGGTCGCCGCGTCGATCGTCAGCGTGTCCTGGCCCGGGAAGATGCAGTCGAAGAAGCCGAACGACTCCTCGTACACCTCGCCGACCGGCGCGGCGTTCAGGAAGATCGAGAACCGCTCGAGCGCGTTGTTGATGTCGCCCAGCGACGAGAACGAGAGCGTCACGTCGCCGCCGGCATCGGGCGCGTCAAAGAAGGTGTACTCCTGCGGGCTGCCGAAGCCGATCGGCGTGAGCTCGGGCGACGACTCGCTGAACGGATCGGGCGCGATGTCGCAGCTGTCCAGGATGCCGTTGGCGTTGCAGTCGTCGGCCAGGCCCATCGCGATCTCGGTCGGGTCGTGGCTGCCGTTGCCGTCGCAGTCGGTCAGGGTGGTGAATGACATGAGCGTGGGCGTGCCGAAGCTCTCCCCGAACGCGCTGACCGCGGTCACGCTCCAGTAGTACGTCGTGTCGGTCTCGAGCACCCCCGCGGGGATGGTCCAACTCGTGTCCGTGACCGTGACCTCCTCGACTGGGAGCACCTCAAGGTCGGTGTCGTCGTCGATGACCACGCGATACTCGGTCGCGGTGTCGGCGGCGGTCCACGAGAGCGTGGTCTGCAGCGCCTGGGCCTCGGCGCCGTCCATCGGCGACGTGAGCGTGAAGGGTCCGGGCCCGGTGATATCGCCGAAGAGCGGGTCGAGAATCCGTGTGTTGGTCGCGTCCGGATCGAGCCAGTCGGCGAGCATGCCGCCGGTCGTGCCCGAGTTCGTCCACGCGACGCTCACACGTCCCGACACGGTCTGCTGCGGGAAGCAGGCGGTCAGCGTGCTCACGCCGGTGTTCACGCCGATGACGCGCCCCGCGGCGCTGTACAGCGGGCCGCCGCTCGAGCCCGCCTGGATCCCGCCGATGTCGTGCTGGGCGACCCAGACCAAGATGTTCGGCTGGCCGGGCAGATCGGTGATCCCGGTCGACAAGAAGTTGTTGTCGATGCTGATGCGCTTTTCTTCGCCGCTCGGGTGGTGGATCGTGAACGCCCCCGGGCTGCTCCCGCTCCCCGTCGCGTTGAAGCCGGCGAAGTCCACGTTCCACGCCGCCTGGGGCGCCGCGCCGAGCTCCAGCAGCGTCAGATCCGCGTCGGGATTCGTCAGCCGGAGCACCGCGCCCGACTGGCTCTGACCCAACGATCCATTGCCCGGGTTGCCCGAGGCGGATCCGCCGGGCGGTCGGCACGTCGAGTGCTCGTAGTTCCAGTAGACCACCACCGAGCCGGGGTTCGCCCACGCACCGCAGTGGTGCGCCGTCATCAGGTAGGGCGTCTGGTCCTCGCGCACGTTGTTCACCAGCACGCCCGAGCACAGCCCCGATCCGTTGATCACGAGCCGCCCGACCGAGCTGACCTGGCTGTCGTACGCGTCGGCCTCGGGGCACGCGACGTCGACATGGCACGCCGCCGAGCGCAGCGCAAAGCCACCCGCGTCCTCGGGGTTCATCACGCCCAGCGGGTCCGCCGCCGCGATGTCGAGGAAGCCCACATTGATCGATGTGATTGCGAATCCATCGCGGACGCGCGCCCAATCATCCGCGGGCGCCTCGATCACGACCTGCACAAAGTCGCCCGGCACGATGCGGGTCCAGAGGGCGCCGTCGATCGCCTCCGACGCGTCGTACGGCTCGCCGACCAGCGCGCCGTCACCGTCGATCAGGTACATCGCCACGCCCGCGGGCGCCTCGAACGCTGTCCCAAGGTTGAGGCTGCGAGCCCCGGGCGACTCGATGTCAAGCGTCCACTCGACCATCGCGCCGTTCTGGATCACGTCCACCGAGCCGTGGTGTGCCGGTGAGAGATGGGTGGGTGTTGGAATCGCAAAGCGGAGCGGGCGGCCGGGCCGCTGGTGCGTCCGCTCGAGCGCCGCGAGCCGTGGCGCGTCGATCGTCGCCATCGTGACAAGGCGTCCTTCCACCCGCTCCACCGGCGCGGTCGCCAGATCGGTGGGCGTCGGGTCGATCGGGCTCGGTCCGGCGAGGCTCGGCGCGGCATCGCCCAGACTTGCTCCCAGCCCAGCGCCCGCGAGCTGCGCGGCACCGATCGATGTCGAGAGCGTGGTCGCGGCGATCGCGAGCGTTCGTCCCAGCAGACGCGTGGTCATCAGGCCCATCTCCATCTCTTTCGTTCTGACGCCCGCTCGCACGGGCTTGCCAAACTACCCCTGACGCGACCCGCGTCCCCGTGCGACAGCGGAGTTGGGTCCGATCCCGCGCCGGTTGTACGCCCTGCCCCCGAATCGGACGTGCTCTGAACGCGGGCGATCGGAAGCCGCAGGGTCCGATATGGACCCCGCCGCAAGCCCTACGCCGGGCGGGGCGGCGTTGTTCCCGCCCGCCCCCCTTGCCCACCACGCCCCGGGGCTCAACACGCCAAGCCCAGGCGCTCAATTGGCCGGGAGCGTGGCGCCGATCACCACGTCGTCCGCGATGCCGCCCGAGTGCCCGTCCTCGCGCGGATCGCCGCATCCCTCCGACCAGATCGCAAGGAAGCACGTGAAATCGCTCAACGTGACGCCGTCGCCCCCCGTGCCCGGCTGGCAGTCGGTCGCGACGGTCAGATCGACCGCGGGGTCGTCCGATGCCCATTGGCTAATGAAGTACGCGAAGTCATCCAGCGTGATGCGTCCGTCGGGTCGCCCGTTGGTCGAGGACTCGGTGGTCACGTCGGCCGCGGAGCACGCGATCGAGCAGCCGTCGGGCAGCCCGTCGCCATCGGCGTCCGTGAGGGTGGGCTGGGCCGTGTAGTCGATCGTGAACGCCAGCGTCGAGTCGCCGCCACAGGACCCCGCGTTCACGTACGAGCTCGGCTCCATGCTGAGGATCGCGCTGCCATCGCCCGCCTCGACCATCGCGTTCCAGTCGTCGGCCTCGAGCACGATCGTGTCGACCGTGCCACCGGCGGCGCAGTCGCTGGTCGTGAACGCGTACAGCACGCCCGCGTTAACCCCGTTGACGAACACCTCGATCGTCTCCGAGCTGGTGCTGATGTCCGCGCGGGTGACGAAGCGGATCGTGACGTCGCTCGCCGCGGTGCGAGCGTCGACCATGCCGTCGACGAGCTGCGGCCCGTTGCCGCCGACCGGCCCCAGCGTCTGCGACGCGTAGAAGACCGACTCGGTCGCGAGATCGCATTCGTCCGGACGCCCGTTCTCGTCGCAATCGGTCGCGTAGCCCTGGGCGATCTCGTACGGGTCGTGCGTCAGGTTGCCATTGCAGTCGCGCATCGTGGTGAACGAGTACGTCGCGATCGCGGGCGTCTCGTCGTACGAGTTGAGCGCGGTCACGCGCCACCAGTACGCCGTGTCCTCACTCAGCAGCCCGCTCGGCGTCTGCCAGTACGCCTCGGAGACATCAGCCTTGATCACCAGCCCGGCCGAGAAGTCCCCGTCGTCATCGATCTCGATTCGATAGGCCGCGGCCTCCTCGGCGGGCGTCCATGTGAACGTCCCGTTGAGCGCGACGGCCTGGTCGCCGTTGAACGGCGTCATGAGCGCGAAGTCGCCCGGCGCCGTGCCGCCACCGAGCAGCGGGTCCAGCGTGCGCGCGCCGGTGTTGTCCGGATCGAGCCAGTCCCGCAGGCGCCCGCTCGCCGACGAGCCCACATCCCACGCGTGGTCCACGCGGCCGAAGTAGGCCCGCTGCGGATAGCAGGCGGTCAGCGTGTCCACACCGGTCGTGACGCCGATCACGCGCCCTGCGCGGCTGAAGAGCGCCCCCCCGCTGGAGCCGAGCTCGATGCCGCCCTCCTCAAACTGTGTCCGCCAAGTGCGGATGCCCGACTGCCCGATGAGCGAGATCGTCGTCTTGCTCAGGAAGTCATACTCGAGCGCGATGCGCTTCTCTTTGCCATTGGGATGGTGCACCGCGTAGCTCACCGGGTCGTTCGCGTCGCCCGTCGCGTCCCAGCCGGCGAAGTCCACGCCCCACTCCGCGTCGGGCGCGCTAGCGAGCTCGAGGAGCGTCGCGTCGCCCTGCGGCGCGTTCGCGCGGAGCACGGCGCCCGAGGTCGACTGCGTGAGCGGCCCGTCGCCGTTGCCGCCCGCCGAACCGGGCGTTCGGCACGTCGTGTTCTCGTAGTTCCAATACACGACCGTCGCGGCGGGGTTCGTCCATGCGTCGCAGTGGTACGCCGTGAGGAAGTAGGGCGTCTGATCGCCCCGGGTGTTGTTCAGCAGCACGCCGCCACAGACGCTCACGCCCGCGACGGTGATACGCCCGACCGAGCTGATCGGGCTTCCGAACGGCGCCGCGACGGGACACGCGACGTCCACCTGGCAGGCCGCGGTCCGCAGGCCGAGGCCCTCGTCGCCGCCCACGCCCGTGATGTCCAAGAACCCCGTGTTCACGCGGAACACCTCGAAGCCCGCGGCAAAGTCCGCCCACGCCGCGGTCGGCGCCTCGACGACGAGCTG
>JBCAXI010000060.1:0-11113 GCA_038534175.1 Planctomycetota bacterium
CCTTTGCGAGGCGGGGGCCGCGGGAGGAGATTCGGCTGGTGCGCGATGGTGATCGCGTGCTCGCGGGGCTCACGCTCATTCCCATGGGGCAGTTCTGGGGCGGTCGATCGGTCTCGCACATGGGCATTGGTGGGGTGGTGGTGTATCCCGAGGCGCGGGGCGCCGGCGTGGGCAAGCACGTCATGCGGGCGGCCGTGGATGAGTCGGCGCGGCGTGGCTTCGCGATGGCGGGCCTGTTTCCGGCGACGTGGCCGGTGTATCGGTCGGCTGGGTTCGAGGTGGCCGGGGGGCGATGGAAGGCCCGACTGCGGACGCGCGAGATCCAAACCGAACGGCGCGACGAGTCGGTGCCGTCGGTTCGGCTGATGTCGTCGGGCGAGAAGGCGCTTGTGAAGCGGGCGTATGCGCGATGGGCGCCGCGGGCGCCGGGTCACATGGCACGGACCGACTACATCTGGGAGCACAAGGTCTTCCGGTTTCACAAAGCGACGCAGCGCGTGTATCTGATCGAGGGCGAGGAGGGAGGCGATGGCGTTGATGGGTATGTCGCGTTGCGGACGGAGTGGTCGGACGAGCTCAAGGGGACGATCGCGATCGTGTCGGACATGGTGGCGCTGACGCCGCGAGCGGCGCGAGGGTTGTGGGCGTTTTTGCAGGGGCACTGGTCGATCGTCGCGGGCATGGAGTGGAACTGCGGGCCGACGCATCCGATGCTGGGCGCGCTGCGCGACCGGACGTTCGAGATGTCGCTTGTTGAGCACTGGATGGTTCGGTTGGTCGATGTGAAGGCCTCGCTCGAGGCGCGTGGATACAGCCCGGGCGTGGCGGGGCGGGTGACGGTCGAGGTGTATGGCGACTGGATCGAATCCAACAACGGCGTGTGGTCGATCGAGGTGCGGGATGGCGGCGCTACGCTGGCGAGTGTTAGCGGGCCGGGTGAGGTGCGCGCGCACGTGCGTGCGCTCGCGTCGGTGTTCGCGGGGTACGCGACCCCGGCGCACGCGTTGCTCGATGGGTTGGTGGAGGGCGACGATGCGGCGATCGCGCGGTTGTGCGCGATGTTCGCCGGGCCGACGCCCTGGATGAGCGAGATCTATTGATGCCGACGCACCGGGTCGCCATCGATCTCGCGGTTCGACGACGCTTGTCGCTTGTATTCTCGAGGGGGCTGGTGGTCCCGGAGGTGTGAAGATGGCGATTCGACGCTGGATTGGAGCGGCGTTTGGTGTGGTGGCGCTCTCGCCACTGGCGATGGCGCATGACTTCTGGATGGAGTTGGCGGACTATCGAGTACAGCCGGGCGAGGCGGTCGCGGTGTCGCTATTCGTCGGGCACGACGCCGAGGTAAAGCCCTACCCGCGAAAGCCGAGTCACGTGGATTGGTTCCGCGTGGAGGGCGAGGGCGCTCGACGCGCGATCGAGGGCCACGCCGGGATGGATCCCGCGGGGCGATTCACGCTCGAGCGGAGTGGGGTCTTTGCGATCGGGTATCGGAGCACGCGCACCTTCATTGAGCTCGAGGCGTCGAAGTTTGAGTCGTATCTCGCGCACGAGGGCCTGGACCCGATCATCGCGGAGCGTGCGCGACGCGGGGAAACCGAGGTGCCCGGGCGAGAGGTGTACTCCCGATGCGCCAAGGCGTTCGTCCGTGTGGGAGCTGATCCTGCCGAGGCCAAGGATTACGAGCGATCGCTTGGCATGCCGCTCGAGTTCATCCCGATGTCGGATCCGACGCGTGTTTCAGCGGGCGGGCGTCTGGGGTTGCGTTTGCTTCACCGTGACACGCCGCTGGCGGGGGCGCGTGTCGATGCGATGCACTGGCCGCTTGCCGGCGAGATGCCGGTGACGCGGATCGGCGTGACGGACGCGGAGGGCCGCGTGTGGTTCGAGCTATCGCACGCGGGGGAGTGGGTGATCGCTAGCACGCACATGACCGACGCGCCGCCCGAGGTGGATGCCGATTGGGAGAGTCTGTGGGCCGCGCTGACGATTGAGATCGAGTAGAAGAGCGCCTTGTATCGTGACGAACCCCTCGCTCGCGGACCCGAGCGCAGTCGCGTCTCCAGACGCTCAGGCCATTGTGAGCCCGCCGTCGACCGTGAGCACTTGGCCGGTGAAGAAGCCGGCCTCGTCGCTGGTGGCGTAGGCGACGGCGGCGGCGATGTCGTCGGGCTCGCCGACGCGGCGCACGGCCTGGCTCTTCTTGATCATCTCGTGCACGTCGTCGGGCAGGTTGGCGGTCATGTCGGTTGCGACAAAGCCCGGGGCGATAACGTTGGCGGTCACGCCCTTGCCACCCAGCTCGCGGGCGACGGTCTTGGTCATCGCGATGAGGCCGCTCTTGGCGGCGGCGTAGTTGGCCTGGCCCGAGTTGCCGACGATGGCGGTGGTCGAGGCGATGTTGACGATGCGTCCGAAGCGATGCTTCATCATGGTGCGTGCGACGGCTCGCATGCCGACGAACGCGCTCGTCAGGTTGACCCCGATGACCTCGTCCCACTCCTGGTCGGACATGCGCAGCAGCAGGTTGTCGCGGGTGATGCCGGCGTTGTTGACGAGGATGTCGATGCGACCGAGCTCGCCGGCGATCTCGTCGAGCGCGGCGGGCCAGGCCTCGCGGCTGCCGATGTCGACGGCCCGGGCGGTCGCGAGCCCGCCGGCGCTCTCGATCTCGGCCTTGAGATCGTTGAGGGGCGCCTCGGAGCGTGCGACGAGGACGACGTGTCGCGCGGGGCCGTCGGGCCGCGGCGCGGCGAGACGCTTGGCGATGGCCTTGCCGATGCCTCGAGAGGCGCCGGTGACAACGGCAACGCGGTGGTCGGGGGTGACGGGTTCCTTGGGCATCAGCTGCTCGCGTTCTTTTCGCCCTCGTCGTAGAGGGCGTTGATGTCGGATGCCTGCTCGCCGAGCGCCTCGGCGATCCACGTGACAAAGTCGCTGGTCTGGATGTCGTGGCCGAGCGCGGCGAAGGCGGCGGTGTACTCGTTGACGATCGCGTGCACCTCTTCGGCGGACAGGCTGGCGTCGGTCTGGGCTTCCTGCACGCCTCGCGCGAACGCCGCGCGCACGGCGGGTCCGCTGGAACCGAGCTGGACCGCGACGGCTTGGAGCGTGACCTCGGCGTCGATCGGGATGCCGACGCTCTGGGCCGCGCGCTCGTTGACCTGGAGCCGAACGTACAGGTTGAGATCGGACACGGGCAGCGTGGAGCTCACGGCCGCGCTGACGTTCTCGAAGTCAGACGCGAAGCGCTCGCGGATGTCGTCGGTGGGCACGCCCTTCCAGGCGAAGGCGTCGCCGGAAGCGCGGGCCTGCCACGCGAGGAGGTACGCCCCGTCGGCGTCCTGGACGGCCAGCGTGAGCTGCTCGGCACCGGCCGCGATGTCGGTCACGCGAACGATCTCGATGGATCGGGTCTGGTTGTCCCAATCGCCGGTCGCGACCAGATCGGACAACACGGCGCGGGCGTCGCGTTCGAGGAGCTCGCGCATCGTGTCCGCGTCGCCACGCGCCAGGGCGTCGGCGAGCCGCAGCGATGAGCGTGCGAACTCCAAGGCGTTGTCGGGGACGGCAAGATCCTCGCGCGTCTGCACACGCGGATCCAGATCCATGCTCTCGAGGACTTCCTCGAGCTCGATGATGGTCGGCTCGATCACCTCGGGCTCGGGTGGTGGCGGCGGGGGTGTCGTCGGCACGGGCGCTGGTGGCGGCGCCGACTCGGAGCAGGCTGAGAGCGCCAGCAGCGTCGGCGCGATCACGAGCGGCGCGATTGTGAGCGACCAGTGGCGCCGAAGCGATGCGTTGGCGAGTGGGGCGAATGAGCGTCGTCCGCTCATGGGCGTGCTCCCGTGTGGAGTGGGTGGGTGGTGGTGGGTGTGGGTTGGTGGAGATCAGGCGGGCGCGTCGTGGGTGTTCACCTTGACGCCGCGATCGATTCGTCGCATGAGCCCGGCGAGGGTCTTGCCGGGCGCGAGCTCGTGGAGCGGGGCGCCCTCGTGATCGGCGGCCAGGCTCTGGCAGTTCTGCGCCCATCGCACCGGATGCGTGAGCTGCTCGACGAGCTTGGCGCGGATGGCGTCGGGGTTGGGGTCGTGGGCGGCGCCGGTCACGTTGGACTGCACCGCACAACGTGGCGCACGAATCTCGGTGTCGGCGAGGGCCTCGCGGAGCCGATCGGCGGCCGGCTGCATCAGCGGCGAATGGAACGCGCCGGCGACCGCGAGCTTCGTGGCACGCAGGCCCGCGGCGTCGGCCTCGCCGAGCGCGCGGTCGCACGCGCCGGCGTCTCCGGAGAGCACCACCTGGCCGGGCGCGTTGAAGTTGGCGCACACCAGCACGCCATCGCCCCGGGCGGCGTCGGCGACACCCTGGGCCTTTTCCTCGTCGGCGCCGATGAGCGCCACCATGCTCGACGGCGTCGCCTCCGCGGCGTCTTGCATCGCGCGGCCTCGCAGCGCGACGAGCTCCAGGCCCGCGGCGAAGTCGATCGCTCCCGCCAGGTGCAACGCCGTGTACTCGCCCAGGCTGAGACCGGCGGTCGCGGCGGGCGTCATGTCCGAGAGCGCGACGCCCTCGCCGGCCAGCCAGCCGCGGTAGCTGGCGACGGCGCAGGTGTACAGCGCCGGCTGAGCGACGAACGTGGCGTTGAGCTCGGTGTCGGGGCCGTCGAAGCAGAGCGACGAGAGCGGCCGCCCGAGGCGGTCGCCGAGCATCGCGTCGGCCTCGTCAAAGACGGCCTTGGACTCGGGCGAGGCGTCGGCCCAGGCTCGGCCCATGCCGATCGTTTGGGCGCCTTGACCGGGACAGAGAAGGATCGGTGCAGTCGACATAGAAGGAGGATAGGAGACGGGGACGCGATGGAGGGACAAAGGGCCCGCGGGGTGGGGAGTGCCGGGCGTGTCCGGGGTTGGCCGGGCTCAGAGCTGCCAGAGCGATGCGGACCAAGTCAGACCGGCGCCGAAGGCGACCAGCATGATCTTCTGGCCCTCTCGCACGCGGCCGGATCGCTTGAGCTCATCCAGACAGATCGGAACGCTGGCGGCCGAGGTGTTGCCCACCCGATCGATGTTGACGTAGAGCTTGTCCTTGGGAACGCCGAAGCGCTCGCGGGCGGCCTCAAGGATCCGAACGTTGGACTGGTGGCAGACATACATGTCGATCTCTTCGGGCGACACGCCCGCCTTGTCGAGCGTCTGCTGGATGACATTCGGGAACGTGGAGACAGCGAACTTGAAGACCGATCGACCGTTCATGTGCATCAGGCCGAGGTCCTGCCGGGTGTCCTCGGGCCAGGACTCGGGGTGGTCGTCCTCGTGGTTGGGGATGTAGAGGTCTTTCCAACCGGCGCCATCGGAGTGCGAGGACTGGGCCAGCACGCCCTTGGTCGCGTCGTCGGTTGCGGAGATGACCGCGGCGCCTGCGCCGTCGCCGAAGATGATGGCCGTGCCGCGTCCGCGGGTGTTGAACTCAACGGTCCGGGAGAGCGACTCGGCGCCGACCACGCCCACGTTTCGGTGGATTCCGTTTCGGACCATCTCGTGCGACAGGTTCATCGCGTAGACGAAGCCCGAGCAGGCGGCCGACAGGTCGAACGCCATGGGGTTGCCCACGCCGAGCGTGTTCGCAACGCGACACGCGGTGGAGGGGCAGACCATCTCCGACGTGACGGTCGCGACGACGACCATGTCGAGGTCGCTGGGCGAGAGATTGGCGTCTTCGAGCGCGCGCCTCAGGGCCTCGGTCGCCATGAATGTGGTGGTCTCGCCCTTGTCTCGGCGGGCGCGTCGGCGTTCGCGGATGCCGGTGCGCTGGACAATCCACTCGTCGGAGGTGTCCATCACGCGTTCGAGTTCGGCATTGGAGACGACGTCGTCGGGGAGGTAGGAACCGGAGCCGGCGATGGTCACGCCGCGGTTGGGAGAGGCGGACCGGTCGGGGCTGGTCATGTGGTCGTCCCGGGGTTAGTCCGTCGGCGACGAGGCCGCGGCGGAGTCGATCTTCGGCGTGGCGGGGGTGGAAGGAGTGGGGTGCTCGACGTGAGCGACCTCGGCCATGCGTCGGACGATAGCGCCATTGAGACCGGCGTTGACGTATTTCTTGCAGTTGCGAAGCGCGGCTCGGATGGTCCGGGCCTCACTCGAACCGTGGGCGATGACGGTGATGCCATCGACCCCGAGCAGGGGGGCGCCACCCGTTTCGTGGTAGTCGTTCTTCGCATAGATCTGCTTGACCACGGGCTCAAATTTGACGGCCAGTTCGGGAGATGATTCGAAGATCTCCTGAGCGATCGCGGCGAACAGGCTTTTGGCCAAGCCCTCGGCGACCTTGAGCACCGTGTTGCCCACAAAGCCGTCCGTGACGATGACGTCGGCGACGCCGTCGAAGACGTCGCGCCCCTCGACGTAGCCGATGAAGTTGAGGCCCGGCGTCGAGGCGAGCAGATCACGGGCCTGCTTGACTAGCTCGGAGCCCTTGCCCTCCTCGGCACCGATGTTCATCAGGGCGACGCGCGGGTTCTCAATGCCGTGGACCTCTTGGGCGTAAACCGAGGCCATCACGCCGTACTGCCAGAGGTGGGCGCCCTTGGGCTCGGGGTTGGCGCCGGCGTCGCAGAGCACGAGTGGGCCGTGGAACGCGGGGATGGTGACCGCGATGCCGGGGCGGTGGACGCCCTTGAGCCGCTTCTGGTGCATGATCGCCGCCGAGACGAAGGCCCCGGTGTTGCCCGCGGAGAGCACCGCGTCGCAATACAGGTCGGCCTCAGACTTGCGCGACGAGCCGAGCAGGGCAGTCTGAACGATCGAGGCATTTGCCTTGGTCCGGACCGCTCGCGCGGGCGGCTCGTGCATCTCGATCATGTCGGGGGCGTGATGAATCTCGATCCGCTCGTCGCCCGACGGGACAAGCTCGGCGAGATGCTCACGGATGACGTCTTGCGGCCCGACGAGCACGAGGCGATCGTCGGCGTCGAGCAGCTCGAGCGCCTGGACGGCTCCCTTGAGGATGGCGTCCGGAGCGTGGTCACCGCCCATGACGTCCAGCGCGAGACGCATGGGTTAGTTCCCGCTCGAGTCCTTGGGGGCACCGATACCGAGCTTGGGAACCGAGATCTGGAGCCCAGGGCGGACGTAGCCAGACTCGCGGCAGGCGCGATGGTGCTGCTTGGGCATGCCCGAAAGCGGGCAGATAGTGGGGGTGACGACCGAGAGGGCGTCGTGGGAGCGGCGTCGGCGGGTGCGGCCGTGGCTCTGTCGTTGTGCTGGCAGCATGTCAAATCCGCTTTTTTGGGGGTCCCAGAAGGGGGCCCGGCCTTCCAATCGCTCGAAACCAAGCCGGCAAATGTAGACGTCGGGACGGGTTGAGTCAACGAACCCCGAGGCCGCACGAGGCGGCGGCGGGAAGGACGGCGATTGGAACGGCGGAGGTTGGAACGGAGGAGCAAAGCGGAGTAAAGTAGCCACACACGATGGCCCGTCCATTGTTGCCTCCCTAGCTCAATCGGTAGAGCAGCTGACTCTTAATCAGCGGGTTACAGGTTCGAGTCCTGTGGGGGGTATTGCCTTCGGCGTTTGATGGGTGATGCCTGCACGCTGGTGGCGGTCCTGAAGAATCCTGGTGAGGATGCGATTACGCTCCGCGCATGCTCTTTCGGATGGCTCTGGCCCTGTGCTTAGTCGCCCATGTGACGGTTACCGCGGCAGCTGAGATGCTCCTTCGCGTGCCCAATGTGATGTCGGACGGCGTTGTGCTGCAGGCACGCGCGGCGGCCGCGGTCTGGGGTCATGCCGAACCCGGGCGCGAGGTGGTGGTCACGCCGTCATGGGACGAGCCGCCCAGCACTGTCGTCGCCGACTCGGATGGGAATTGGCGTGTGCGTGTTCTCACGCCCGGTCCCGGCGGGCCGCATTCGATTGTTGTGCATGCGGGGGATGAGTCGCTGACCATTCGCGACGTGCTCTGCGGCGAGGTGTGGATCGCGGGGGGGCAATCCAACATGGAGATGGCGCTGGCGCCAGGCCATGACAGCTTCCTGGGCGCGATCGGATGGGAGCGTGAGCTGGAGCGTGAGCCCGATGACGGGCTCCGGTTCTTTCGAGTCGCGAACACGATCGCGCTCGATGAGGCGAGCGATGTTGAAGGACGCTGGGAACGCGCGGCGCCGGACACCATCGGCGCTTGGAGTGCGTGCGCGTACTTTCATGCGCGCGCCCTGCGTGAGCGGTTGGGCGTGCCGGTGGGCGTGGTTGCCGCGGACTGGAGCGGCACGCCAGCGGAGGCTTGGACGCCTGCCGATGTTGTGGAGCGATTCGAGCGTCCGCGGCGTGCGCGGGCGAGCCTAAACGAGGCGGCGCGAGATGATGATGTAGAGGCCATCAATCGAGAGGCGATCCGCGCGTGGTGGGATGTGGTTGATGCCACGGATGAAGGCGTCAAGGGGGGCTCGGCGAGCGCGGCCTTCGACGACTCGGCATGGAGCGTGGTCGATCTGCCGGGTGTGTGGGAGGACGATGCGCTCGATGGCTTCGATGGCGTGGTGTGGTATCGGCGCCGCGTCACGGTTCCGGCGTCGTGGGTCGGCCAGGATCTATCGCTCGAGTTGGGCCCGATCGACGACGAGGACGTGACATACGTGAACGGCGTCGTGGTCGGTGATTCGCGGGCCCCCGGGCTGTGGAACACGCCGCGGCGGTATCTCTTGCCGGCGCGACTCGTTCAGCAACGCGAGCTGACGATCTCCGTGCGCGTGCTCGACACGGGCGGTGGGGGCGGTTTGCACGGCTCGCCGGACCAGCTGAAGTTGTCGAGAAGCGAGACGGAATCCATGTCGCTGGCGGGGCCGTGGCGTTGGCGCGTCGGCGCGCGTCTCGGTGATCTGCCGGCGCGCCGCCTGATCGATCAGCACATGCCGAGCGTGCTGTTCGACGGCATGATCGCACCGATCGCGCCCTTCACGGCTCGGGGATTCATCTGGTATCAGGGAGAGTCGAACCGTGCGCACGCCGAGGAGTACGCGTCGCTCTTTCCGGCGATGATCGGTTCGTGGCGCGAGCGGTTCGAAGCACCGGAGGCGCCGTTTCTGTTTGTGCAGATCGCGCCGTACACGTACGACGAGGATCGCGGCGAGGCTGCGGCGCTGCGTGAGAGCCAGCGCGCGACGCTGGGTGTTCCTGACACTCGGATGGTGGTCACGGCCGATGTGGGTGATCCGGACGACATCCACCCTCGACGAAAGAAAGAGGTGGGTGAGCGGCTCGCGTTGGCGGCGTTGGAGTTGGCCTATGGGATCGAGAGCGATGAGGCGCTCTCGCCTGTGCCCGGTTTGGTCGAGCGGGACGGCGACGCGGTCGTCATTCGGTTCGACCGCGCGCGCTCGGGACTCGTTGCTGATGGCCACGCCGTCGCGGGTCTTGAGGCCGAGATCGCGCCGGGGCGGTGGACGCTCGCGCGTGCCGAGATCAAAGGGGATCGGTTGCGAGTGACGTCGATGGAGGGCGGGCGCGTCGAGCGTGTGCGGTATCTGTGGGATGACGCGCCCATCGCCACGCTCTTTAATCGGCGGGGGCTGCCCGTGTCGCCATTTCTCGTTGGGCCCGAGTAGCGATCGCGGTGGCGGACGCCCGTGCCGCCGGGAGGGCGCGATCGGCTACTTGCCGGCGAATTTGGCCATGAATCGGCTTTCCGATTCGTTGTTTCCCACCAGGATCATCTCCTTGCCGGTCTCGAGCGTGAGGTTCGGGCGGGGGTTGATCTGGAGCGTTCCGCTCGCGTCGCGCACGGCGACGATGGTGCAGCCGGTCTGCTCGCGAACGCCGCAATCCATGATCGTGGCGCCATCGAGCGAGGCCGGCGTCTTGACGCGGAACACGTCGAGTCCCTCGGCGACGGGCAGGATGTGGCTCCGCTTCATGCGGTTGAACAGGTTCGTCGCGCCCATGGAGGCGTAGGAGAACACGAAGTCGGCCCCGGCGCGATGTAGCCGCTCGACGCTCTGCTCCAGCGTCGCGCGGCTGATGATCTGGATGTTGGGTCGCTCGGCCCGGCAGTAGATCGTCGTGTACACGTTGAGCGCGTCATCGGGCGTGGTCACGAGCACCGCGGGGGCCTGGTCGATGCCCGCGGCGCGGAGCGTCGCCGGGTCGGCGACGTCGCCGATCGTGGTGCGCTCCAGATCGGTTGCGGCGTCCGGGTCGCGTTCCACCATGCGCCAGCCGATGCCTCGGGTCTCCAGCGCGCGGGCCGCCGCGGCTCCGACGCGCCCGCCTCCGAGGATCAGCACGGGGTCGACTGAGATGTTGTAGATCACGAACTGCTCGTCGTAGTTGTCGAGCTGCTGACGCGAGCCCGCGAGCAGGAGGATCGCGTTCTCCGTCACCACGGTGTCGGGCGTGGCCGACTCGTAGTGCCCGCGGTTCCAGAGCCCCAGCACGCTGACGCCGAGATCGGACAGGCGGTTCTCGCGGAGTGTCTTGCCGACCAGCGGTGTGCGGTGGGCGTTCGCCTCGGCGATCAGCAGCTCGTCGACCGCGCCGACCACGTGCGAGATCGCGTCGCCCCCGACCATGCACCGCGCTAGGGCGGCGCCCATCATGTCGCCCAGCACGAGCACGCTCGTCGCTCCGGCGCGCTCCATCACCTCGAGCGAGGTGGCGTTCTTTGCGGTCGCGATGATGGGGATCTCGGGCGCCACCTGCCGCGCTGTGAACGCGACGTTGGTGTTCGCGATGTCGTCGCCCGTCGCCGCGATCATCGCCGCGTGGGTCGCGCGGACCCGCTCGTACGTCTGCGCTTCCTCGAGCGAGCCGAGCACCACGCTCACGCCCTCGTCGTGCAGACGCATCGCCTGGTCCATGTCGGCCACGACGACGACGTACTCGTGCCCGAACTGTTTGAGCTTCTTGATAAACGAGGCCGACACCGCGTCGTGGTGGGTGAGCACGACGTGTCCCGACGTGCCCGAGGCGATGGCCCGCGGCGTCCGCGCGGCGGCCTGCGCCTCCACCCACGGCGCGTAGAAAAACTGAATGACCGTGAACGGCAGGAGGATCAGCAGGAACACCACGCCCGTGAGCAGGACGATGATCGAGAAGCCGCGACCCAGGTCCGAGTCGAACGT
>JBCAXI010000061.1:0-11064 GCA_038534175.1 Planctomycetota bacterium
GGCACCCCCACCCCCACCCCCCCCCCGACCCCCACCCCGCTCCCTACCTCCACCCCCACCCCGGCCACCGACGAGTACTCCGTCCAAGAGCCCTCGTACAGACTCACGTTTGACCAGCCCATCTCACCCACAAGGGTCAGCATGAGCAGCGTCGCCTCGCGCCCCGTGCCGCAATACACCACGATCGTGTCGTCCGCCGTCACGCCCGCGCTCGACAAGATCGCATCGATCTCGTCCTTCGATTTCAGCCGGTGCGCGTTGTGCGCTTGCGTCAGGCTCTTCCACGGCACGCTCACCGCGCCCGGGATGTGCCCATTGCGTACCCACGTCGACCGATCACCCAGGTAGTGCTCACGCGGCCGCGCATCGATGAACACCGTTCTCCCGGAGCGAACCGACCCATACACCTGCCCGAACACGACCTCGTCCAAGGTGGGCGGCCACGCCTGCAACTCCGCCGGGCGCACCAAAGGAAACGCGCGCGTGACCGGGTGGTTCGCCGACCACGCGTCGTAGCCGCCGGCGAGCAGCCTTACATCGCCATGCCCCACGCGGCCCAGCGCGTACGCGACCAGCGTGGCGCTCAGCGGATCATGCCGATCGCCATACACAAACACCGGCGTATCGTGACGCACGCCGATCGAACCGAACAGTGCCGCCAGGGCCTCAACCTCCAACAACCTCACCGGCGATCGACCCCGCGGCCCGCGCAACGCCGCGTCATCCAGGTGCATCGCGCCCTCGATGTGCCCCGCCAGATAGTCCGACAGTGGGCGCACATCGATGATCGTCTCGGGCTCGTCGTCGACAAACGACTCGGCCGCCGATGCGACGTCGACAAACCGCGGCGCGATCGAGCGCTCGCCGTGCCGCGCCGATGCGTTCGGTGAGACCACGCCATACGACAACACCAGCGCGGCCACCGCGCAGCTGAACCGTTGCATGCCTTGTCCTTCCTTATCCCTCGCCACGCGAACGCGCGGCGCACTTATCAGATGTCACGCTACCGAGAGACATCGGTCGCGCAGCACCCCGCGCACGCCACGATGACACGCCCGTGACGAACGAACACAGGCGCTATCGACGATGCGCCTGACGCGTGCCTCGCTCCGTTCGACACGTCACCACCATCCGACCGCCCTGGCTGGTCACATTGAGCACGCGCACGCGCCGCCCATCGCCCAGCTTGAACACCGGGTCGTACAGCACCGGACGCTCGCCCGCGAACACGTCGAACATCGCGCGTGTCTCAGGGCGATCCGCCCAGTCCTTCGGCACAAACGAGCGACGCTCGCGCTCCGCCTGATCCAGCACCCACGTCGCCGGGATCGTCAGCCGCCCCACGTGCACCGCGCGGGCGGGAAGCCACAGCCCCCCATCGGCGCCCACGTACGGACGGACCGTCGCCGACAGCACACGGTCGCCATCCTCCGTCGGCACCCGCACGCCCAACCGGAGCGAGCCCGCCTCGAACGCCAGTCGCACCGGCGAGGCGCCCTCGGGCCACTCGATCGCCTCATCGCCCGATGACAGCCACATCGGCAACCGCGACGACAGCCACGCGTTCGCGTCCTCCGACGCCAGCGTCACGCCCCACGCCTCGCTGCGCCACGAGCCATCGGCGCCGTCCCACATCGGATCGGGCGACCGGGGTGCGTGCAGCACGCGGCTGATCCCATGCTCGATCGCCTCGCCCGTCGCCGCGGCCTGGGCCACCGCCCCGGGCGCCGTGGGCGCCTCCGTCCACCACCCCGGCGCCGATCGAAGCTGCACGATCACCACCACCAACAACGCGCACAGCGCGACCATCCCGCCGACCAACACGCCGCCGATCGCGCGAACCCACATTGGCGTCCGAGCCCTCGTCACGCACGCATCGTCGCCGACCCCGCGCCACGATTCAACTCGGCCCCCGGTGGCATGGCTCTCCGAGCCGTGTCGCCCCAAGTCCAACACCAGGTGGCATGGCTCTCCGAGCCGTGGATCCCCATAAAACCAACGAAAACAGCCCGACCAAGAGGCCGGGCCGTGAACAGGTGTTCCACAATGAGAAGCGGTCGACCGGGCCGATCAACGCTTCGAGAATTGGAAGCGACGACGAGCACCCGGCTGGCCGTACTTCTTGCGCTCCACCTTGCGGGCGTCACGCGTCAGGAAGCCGTTGTCACGCAGCGGGGGCTCGAGCGACGGGTCGTACGCCCGCAGCGCCCGGGAGATACCAAGACGGATCGCCTGGGCCTGGCCCATGTACCCGCCGCCGCCCGCACGCACCACGACCTCCATGCTGCCCGCGAGGTTGGTCACCTGCAGCGGGGCGTGGCAGTCATTGCGATCGCGGTCGCCGGGGAAGTACTCCTCGACGGTCTTAAAGTTCTTCCGCGAGACCTGCACGCGGATGCCACCCTTGCCGTCCTGGGCCGGACGCATCCGGATCCGCGCCACCGCCGCCTTGCGACGGCCCGTGCCCCACCACCAGCCGTGCTTGTCGGCGGGTTGCGGCGCCCGGAGCTTGCGACCCGTCTCCGCCTCGGGCTCCGAGCCCATCTCGCCCAAGCCGGCCATCGGTGCCGAGCCAAGGCTCGGCAGGCCGCCGGCGCTCGGCGTCGAGGGCGCGATCTCGGGAAGCCCCGCGGGCGCGGCGTCCTCAGCGGGCTGCGGGGCCGGGGTTGGGTTCGGGGTCTGCGGGTCGTTGGGAGTCTCAGACATGGATTCGCTCTCGCTTGCCGCACGTCCGCGGCTGGCTCTCGATCGGCTTTGCTTCGTTTCGTTCAGTCACACACATCAGAAGGGCAACGGCGTCGGGCTGTGCGCCGCGTGCGGATGCTCCGCGCCCGGGTACACCTTTAGACGCTTGAGCATCACACGACCCAGCCGGTTCTTCGGCAGCATGCGACGCACCGCCAACTGGATCAGACGCTCCGAGCGGTTCTCGCGGAGCCACCCGTACGAACGCGTCTTTTGACCACCCGGGTACCCCGAGTACCGCTGCTCGAGCTTCTGCTCGGCTTTGCGGCCTGTCAGCGCCACCTTCGACGCGTTGATCACGATCACCGTGTCGCCACAGTCAACGTGCGGCGTGTACTCAGGGCGATGCTTGCCCATCAGCACCACCGCGATATCCGACGCCAGACGACCGAGGCTCTTGCCCTCGGCGTCCACCACGCGCCACTCTGTCTGCACCTCGCCGGGCTTGGCGATGTAGGTCTGCCGACGCATCACACGTCTCCCAAGAGCCACGCTCACTCGGAACGCGCCCAATAGCTCAGAACCCCAGTGGACAACCGCACGCGCGGTGACCCAACAAGGCCCCGAAGGGGTCGCCGCCTGCCGGGCGGGGCGGGCCTCCCGAGGCCAGCCGTGGCCGCGGAACGCAAGATTCTGCCGGGGCCCGAGCCCTCCGTGTCCGCGTCCTCCGACGCCCACGATCAGCCCGGCCGAGCCCGGAAGGGTAGACCCCCAGGACCGAAATGGGCAAATCGCACGGGGCAAATCGCGCATCGAGGCCGCCCCGCTCGCCCGATTCGCCCTCTGCTATTTGCCATTTGGACCGCCGCACTGGTGGCCTCCATCGGGCGGACAACCGATCATGCCCCCATGTCGACCGGTCCCACCGACTTCTCATCCACGCCCATGCCCGCCCAGCCCGCGCAGCCCACCCCGTCCGGCGGTTCACCCGAAGACTGGTCGTTCGGCAACCCGCGTCCACGCCGTCGACACGCGGGCCAACCCCCACGCGCTCCCAAGGACCCGGGCTCCCGCCCCGCCGCGGCCCTGGCCTGGATCATCGCGGTCCTCGTGATCGGGACGGTCATCTTCCTACAACAGTTCGCCGCCGCGCCGGCCGCCGAGCGCGATCCCGACGCGCTCCTCCCCCCCGACCCCACGCTCGAGATCATGAGCCAGGTCATGGTCAAGCTCGAGCACATGCTCGAGGGCATGCCCGGCAACACCAACCAGCCCGGCAACACCAGCGACCTGGATCCGCTGCGCGATCAGATGCTCCAGAATCTCGACGCCTCGGCGTTCGAGCCCGAAGACAGGCTCCGGCTCGTGCCCATCGAGGCCGAGCTCCGCGGGCGCGAGGTCGCGCTCGATCGTCTCGAGCTCGTCCGAATCGACGCCGACCTCTATCCATGGCGCTCCGACGTGCGACGCGAGCGATTCGTCGAAGACGCCGATCGATTCGAGGCGCTCTACATCGACGACGCCACCCCCATGGACGCCGACACCGAGCAGGCCTTCCGCGAACGCCACGCCTACTACGCCGACCTCGCGCTCGCGCGCGACCTCGAAGACACCCACCCCGACCGCGCCCCCCTCCTCGCCGGCGGCACCCGCATCCTCACCGCCGCCATCGTCGTCATCACCATCGTCTTCGGCGGCGGGCTGATCGGCCTCGGGCTGCTCATCACCGCGATCATCCTCGTCGCCACGGGCAAGATCACCCCGCGCCTCCCCAAGCCCGAGCCGGGCGGCTCGGTCTACTTCGAGCTCCTCCCCCTTTTCGCCGGCCTCTTCCTCGTCGCGATCCTCGCGATCGGCGTGGTTCAGGCCTCGTGGATCGCCGCGGGCAATGACCCCAACGACCCCATGCTCTGGGTCATCCAGGCCACCGCCCAATGGGCCATTCTGCCGCTCGTTCTGCTCTGGCCCGTGTTCCGAGGCGTGCCGCTCAGCCGCGCCTATCCCGACCTCGGCCTGCATCGCGGCGCGGGCGTCTTCAAGGAGATCCTCTGCGGCGTCGCGGGCTACCTCGCCGGCATGCCGCTGCTCATCGTCGCCGCCATCGCCACGCTGATCCTCGGCGTCATCGTCCAGCTCATCACCGGCTCCAACGAGCCCCCACCCACACCCGCGCAGGACATCGCCTCACTCTTCGCCAGCGGACACACCCTCGCGATCGCGATGACCGTCTCGCTCGTCCTCCTCTGGGCGCCCATCCTCGAAGAGATCGTCTTCCGCGGCGGGGCCTTCCGACACCTCCACGCCCGCATGCACTGGCTCCTCGCCGCCATCCTCACCGCCGCGGCGTTCGCCTTCATGCACGCCGGCGCGATCATGACCTTCCCCATGCTCATGACCCTGGCCGTCGTCTTCAGCGCCCTCCGCTATTGGCGCGGCAGCCTCATCGCCGCCATCACCGCACACTTCTGCCAGAACGCCATGGTCACCACCATGCTGCTGCTGGTCATGCCCACGCTGTCGTAACACGCTCAGCCCGCGACGCGCCCACCCCACCCAAGCGCGGCCTCCAGCATCGAAGCCAGCCTCAGCAGACGCGCATCGCCAAACGCCCCGCCGATCAGTTGCACGCCCACCGGCAGCTCGACGCCATCCTCGCGCGCCGTGCCCGCCGGCAGCGTGATTCCCGGCAGCCCCGCCAGGTTCACACCCACCGTGAACACGTCCTCGAGATACAGCGCCAACGGGTCCTCGCTCTTGGAGCCCAGCTCAAACGCCGGGCCCTCGGCGACCGGCGCCAGCACCGCGTCGCACCCTCGCTCGCCGAACGCGCGGTCGTAGTCGCCCTTGATCAGACGCCGCGCCTTGAGCGCCTTCGTGTAGTACGCGTCGTAGTACCCGCTCGAGAGCACGTGCGTGCCCAGCAAGATCCGACGGCGCACCTCCGCCCCGAAGCCCTCCGTGCGGCTCTTCACGTACAACGCCTCCAAGCCCTCGCCCTCGTCCAGCTCGGCCCGGCGCCCGTACCGCACGCCATCGAACCGCGCAAGGTTCGAGCTCGCCTCCGCCGGCGCGACGATGTAGTACGCCGCGATCCCAGACCTGGCGTTTGGCAGCTCGATGTCCACCACCTCCGCGCCCATCGAGCGACACGACTCGATCGCACGCTCATACACATCGCGCACGCCATCGTGCAGCTCGGCGTCATCCAACACATCCCGCGGCACACCGATCCGAGCGCCCTCGATCGCCGACCCTACGCCCGACACAAGATCGCCCGTGTCGTGCCTCGAGCTCGTCGCGTCCAGCGGGTCCTCGCCGCGCATGACCTCCAGCGCCATCGCGACGTCCTCCACCCGCGTCGCCATCGGCCCGACCTGATCCAGGCTCGACGCGAACGCCACCAGCCCGTATCGGCTCACCACGCCGTACGTCGGCTTCATCCCCACCACGCCGCAGTGCGACGCGGGCTGCCGGATCGAGCCGCCCGTGTCGCTCCCGAGCGCCAATGGCACGATGCCCGCGCCCACCGCCGCCGCCGAGCCCGAGCTGCTCCCCCCCGGCGCCCGCCGCGGGTCCCACGGGTTCCGCGTCGCGCCGAACGCCGAGTGCTCCCCGCTCGAGCCCATCGCGAACTCATCCAAATTCGTCTTGCCGATCACCACCGCGCCCGCCGCCTCGAGCCGTGCGACGCACGTCGCCGTGAACGGCGAGCGGTACCCCTCTAAAAAACGGCTGGCGCACGTCGTCCGCCCCTGCGAGGTGCACAGGTTGTCCTTCACCGCGATCGGCACGCCCGCGAGCGCGCCCGCGTCCTCGCCGCGCCCCACCGCCGCGTCGATCGCCGCGGCCCGCGCCATCGCCTCAGGCTCGAGCACCTGCGTGAACGCGTTCAAATCGCCCGACGCCTTCGCACGCGCGACCGCCTCGCGTACGACCGTCTCGGCCGACCGCTTGCCCCGACGCACCGCCTGCGCGATCGACGCCGCGCTCACGACCCGCCCCCACCCGTTCCCCCACCATCACCACCACCCAGCACCTTCGGCACACGCACGAACGGCGCTAGCACCTCCGGCGCCATGTCCATCAGCGTCTTGTTCGAGAGACCCTCGCTCGGCTCGTCCCCGCGCAGGCGGTTCACCTCGTCCCCGGCGTGCGCCATCGGCTCTTCGCCCTCTAAGTCCAGCTCCCCCAGCCGCTCGACGTACCCCAGCACCGCCCCCAGCCGCGTCCGCACCCCCTCGATCTCGTCCTCCGAAACCGACAGCCGCGACAGCCGCGCCACCCGACGCACGTCCGCCTCGCTCAACTCACCCGCACGCGATGCCGGCTCATCCATGCCACAAGCCTAAGCGTTCGGTGAATTCCGTCACCTCCTCTTGACCCCGAGGTTCGATTTCGGTCCTCTAGACACGGTCCAATAACCAATGCCTGACCCGCATCAAGGAGCAGAGACCATGGCCCCCCGTCAAGCCCTGGCCCCCGCCGCCGCGCTGATCGCGCTCGCCGGTGCCCATCCGTCCCTCGCCCAGCCCGCCACCACCTTCACCGACAACACGCCGCCCGTCCTCCTCACCTACGAGATGGCCAAGGGCATGGTCGGGGGCGCCGCCGCCGCCGATTACGACAACGACGGCGACATCGACGTCTTCCTCCCCAACCACCTCTCCAGACCCAGCCAGCTCCTGCAGAACCAGGGCGATGGCACGCTCGTCGACGTCGCGACCACCTGCGGCCTCGGCGCCCTGCACAACGACCGCGCCGCCCTCTGGTTCGACTACGACAACGACCAGGACCTCGACCTCGTTGTCGTCGCCGACAACCACTTCCAGACACCCCAGGCCGAGACCACCAGCCTCCGCCTCTACCAGAACCGCCTCGGCCAGTTCACCGACGTCACCCAAGAGGCCGGCCTCTTCGCCATGCTCGAAAACCCCAACGACCCCGACTGGGGGGCGCTCTGCCACGCCTCGGGCATGTGCGTCGCCGACTTCAACAACGACGGCGCCCTCGACCTCTACGTCAACTTCTGGCGCGGGCACAACCACCTCTTCCTCAACAACGCCGACGGCTCCTTCGCCAACGCCTCCCAGGCCTCCGGCATCCACGCCTGGTCCAACCACTGGACGCCCGCCGCGCACGACTTCGACCGCGACGGCGACATCGACATCTTCCAGGCCATCGACTTCATCGAGAACAAGTACTTCGACAACAACGGCGACGCCACGTTCACAGAAATGGCCGCCACACTCGGCATCGAGAGCGCCTGGAACGAGATGGGCGTCGCGCTCGGCGACCCCGACAACGACGGAGACATCGACATCTTCGTCACCAACATCTCCGACTACTTCCAGTCGCAAGGCGACTACGTCGGGCGATACAACGTCTACTTCCGCAACGACTCCATCGACAACGGCCCCGGCCGGCCCCACACCCTCGTCTTCACAGAGAACGCCCAGCCCGCCGGCTTCGCACGCGGCGGATGGGGATGGGGCTGCACCTTCGCCGATCTCAACAATGACCGCTGGCAAGACCTCGCGCAGACCAACGGCTTCGACGTCCCGCCCCCCAAGGGCTTCGACAAGGACCCCTCCCACCTCTGGATCAACCAGGGCGACGGCACGCTCTTCGCCGACCAGGCCCGCGACTCCGGAACCGACGACAACGACATCGGCGCCTGCTACATCGCCTTCGATGCCAACCGCGACGGCGACCTCGACCTCCTCCAAACATGCAAGTTCGCCCCCGCGCGCCTCCTCACCAATAACTTCGAGGACACCCAGAACAACCACGACTGGCTCGTCGTCCGCCCACGCGGCGTCACTCCCGGAAGCTCGGGCCACACCAACCACCACGCCATCGGCGCCCTCGTCCGCGCGACCGTCCACACCATCGTCCCCGGCGAGACCGTCACCATGACGCGCCTCATCACCGCCGGTTCCAGCACCCTCGGACAAGAGCCCGCCGAGGCGCACTTCGGCCTCGGTTCACTCGCCGCCGACGGCTTCAACACCGTCGCCAACGTCACCATCGAGTGGCCCAACGGCGCCACCACCAGCGTCAACGACCTCCCCCTCAACCAGGTCGTCACACTCGTCGACGCCACCGCGCCCAACGCCGACCTCAACCACGACGGCGTGATCGACATCGACGACCTCTACCGCGCCCACCAACGCACCTTCGACCTCACCGGCGACCTCATCCACAACCGCAAGGACATCCTCGCCGTCGAAACCGCCGTGCGCGCCAGTGAAGCCGAATAGAGCCCATGCATCGCCTCCACCACCCTCTCCCCTCGAGGGAGAGGGCCGGGGTGAGGGGAAAGAAAGCTCCGCGAAGCGGACCATCCGATTCAGCACACGCTCAGCCCGCTTTGTCGCATCAGCGCGTCACACCCAGCCGTACCGATCCACGGGGCGCCCCACACGGAGCGCCGCATGGCCCGCGACCAACATCCATCCACGCCCAAGCGCCTCAGCAAGCCATGGCACCACCAACACCTGGCGTTCCTCCGAACACCCCTCACACTCCTCGTCCTCGCCCCGCTCCTCGCGTGGCAGGCGCGGTGGCTCCAAGCCCACGACCGTGAAGGCCTCGTCGCCGGCGTCGTCGCGTTCGTCACGCTCGCGCCGCACGACCACTACGCGCGACGCAACAAGCCCGCGATCGAGCGCGCCCTCGTCATCACCAACAAACAGGGCGATACATGCGTCTGGTGGGTGAATCAACGCGGTCAAGCCGAGTCACAAGCGCCAACGCCCGACGAGCGCGTCGTCGCCTTGCTCACGCTCCGCGTGCACGAGTCCTCCATCGGCCTCTGGGCCCGAGAGCTCTTCACCCGCCACGGCGACCTCTACGTGGACACCCACGACAACGCGCCCATCGCCCGACACCAGGTTTCGGCTTGGTTCGACCGCTGGAAGCGAGAGCTCCACCCCAAGCACGACTTCCGCCGCGCCGACGTCTACACGATCCCAACCCGTGCCCGCCGAAACGCCACGCCGTTCCGAGTCACGCAGACCGGCCTGAACGCGACCAACGCCGCCATCTCGATGGTCGCCCTCCTCGCCCTCGCGGCCATGCTCTATGCCCTCGCCACCATCCCCGAGTGGCGCCCCCGAGCCCTCCGCAAACTCGAGAAGCTCTACGCCCTCGAACGCTACCGCACCCGCCACGGCCACTGCACCCACTGCGGCTACGACCTCAACGACCTCGACACCCCCCGCTGCCCCGAGTGCGGCAAGCGCCAAAATGACACCGGCGAGGTCGAATAGGCGATCAAGTCTCCAGCACCGCCAGCCCCTCGCATCCTGTCGCGCAGCGGGAGGCGCTCTAGAGACGCGTCGAGGCGCCGCGCCGCGCAGCATGCCGGCTAAGTTCACCGAGTACGCTGGGCGCCAACCTCGAGTCGTCACGCCACGGAGCCGAACAGCGGAGTGCCAACTTGTCTGCGACCCGACTCATCCGTTCGCTCTGGCGCCTGCCGCAACGCCCATCGGTCTTGCTGCTGACGCCCCTGCTGCTGTTCGCCGACGGGTGCTGGCTCCACACGCAAAGCGACACGCCCAAGAACTCGCTCGCACACCGTGTGGGGTGGTTCTGGCCCTTCGGGCATCGCCAGATCATCCAGGGCGCCCTCACGGGCGCCAGTGTGCGCGTCGAAACCAACATGTACTCCGCTCGGCTCGACGAGAACGACGCGCTCGTCTTCGCCCGCGCCACGGCCGAGGACATCGACGCGCTCGGCAATACGCGCCCCGTCATGACCCTACAGATCGGCGAGCGCCGAGACTCCGTCGGCCCCTGGGCGGGCGCCGCGTGGGCGTCCACCCACTTCGTGATCGCATGGGGAACCGACACCGAGCAGTGGACGCCCGACGAAGGCCGATCCGTGCTCGACGCGTTCGCAATGCACCTCGAACGGAGCGCGCGCCCCGCGGCCGACTACCCGATGGAGCCGGGCAACCCGCTGTCCTCGACGACGACGTTCTGGCCCAGCGAGACCGAGCACGCCCGGAACGTTCGGGCCGTGACAGCCGATCCGAGGAGGCAGCAGCAGAACTTGCCTGGATCGACCATCGTCAGCACTCGCGAGCTCGGCCCACGCTGGATCGGCGTCGCCCACACCGGGGCCGCCGCGCTGGTCGCGGGCGTCTGGCTCCTCAGCCTGCTGACCACGCCACTCTGGTTCATGGACTCGTGGATCGCGCCGTTGAACCGCCAACGCCGCAGACGCCGACTCGGCCAATGCCTCGCCTGCGGCTACGACCTCAACGATGTCGACGACAGCCGATGCCCCGAGTGCGGAAGAGGTCGTTCGCACGCCCGGCCCGCACCGAGCTAGCCCTCGCCCTCCGCCTCATCCCGCGTCGCCGTCGCCTG
>JBCAXI010000062.1:0-10862 GCA_038534175.1 Planctomycetota bacterium
CGATGTGCTCTGTGCGATCCAGTCCGCGATGGCCTCCTGAGTATGGCCGCTCCGGCAAGCGCCGGGCAACGGCAACGCCGCGAGCAAGTCGGGCAGATGGCGCCAGCGGATCGAGAGCCAGCACGAACGAGGCGTGAGTCCATGCTCGCGGATCGCCTGCACGACGAGTGCGCACGATCCGTCGCCGCGCCGTTCTGGATCGAAGCGCAACGCGTTGAAGACCTCGTTGAGCCGCGCTACATCTGGCGACGACCCCGCCGCTCCGAGCGCCTCGCAAACCAGCTCGATGTCAAACTCGCTGGGCTTCTGACGCAGATCGCCCGAGGCGTAACCGGTGACTAGGTCGAGCAGCGCGGCGTGTCCATCGAGCGTGCCGAGCTCGACCCCGAGCGATCGGAGGGACGGCTCTGTGCTCGCGAACGCCCGCGAGAGCAGCGCGACCTGATCGTCGCGATTGGAGCTTGGAAACGACCATTCGAGCCCCATCTTGACCACCTCGACATCCGCGCACGCCAGCATCGCGTCAAGGATCAATCGCGCGTCCTTGCTCGAGCCGCCTCGCACGCGCTCGCCCAGCAGCGCACGCGTCACGGGCCCGGGCTCGCGGATCGTCTCCACGGCCTCGGCGATGGCGTCGCCGTCCAGGGCCTCGAGCGCGCGCCGCGCGAGCTTGCCGACCTGCGCGGCGGCGCGTCCGGTCGCTTGATCCGCGGCGGCCAAGACGGGCGCCGGGCCAAGGTGCGATAAGAACGCGTCGGCCTGCTCGACGTCCGCGTCGTCCGTCGAGAGCCAGCGCAGCATCTCGTTCAGCCCGCCGCATGCTTCGATGGTGGCCGCGAGGCTCGACGCGGCCTCCCCCACAACGCCTGGTGTGGAGCTGAGTTCGAACGCGATCGAGCTCGCCTCAAGCAACACGTCGAACGCGCTCTGAGTCCGCAAGGCGGGAACAGCGCTCTCGACGCTCGTCAGGCCGCGGGCGCGGAGCGCGTCCGGCATCGAGTCATCTTCGGCGACCGCGAGTCCGAGCCGCGCGGCGTGAGGGCCGTCGCCCGCGTGGATCTCCTCGGTGACCAGCGGCTGGTCTGAGAGGTCATCTCCTCCGGCGGCGATCGCACGCAGGTGCTGCCCGTACGTGTCGGTCGCGGAATGGTCCTCGCTCGGACACCTGAACAGATCGCGAAGCCCCGGTTCATCGCCCGACTCGAGCAGGCGTTCGGCGATGCCCAACGAGGACGCAAGCGCGTCCCGATCATCCTGCGAGAGCTCGCTCAGGTGAGAGAGGCGTCTGAACAGCATCATCGAGGCGGCGGAGGGCGCTTCGTGCTCGGCGTCGATCGATTGCAGCGCGTCGATGAGCGGCCGAATGGGCGTCAGTGTCGCGAGCTCGACGAAGCAGTCGAGGTCCTCGGCCGAAGCGTCGCGGGGCACGGCGAGCAGGGCGTTCCGGAACGCCGGGCTCATCGCTTCCATGACCTGGCGGAGTTCTGCGGTGACCTCGGGATGCCCGCCCCGTCGGGAAGCGAGGGCCATCTGTCGCCGAACGCCACGCAACCCCGCGGCGTCCGAGCCCGCGTGTTGGCGCTCGAGCACCCGCGCCAGGTCGGAGGCCGACGAGACCTCTGCGACGTCTTCTCGCCGGGTGAGCGCGCCGGCGAGCCATCGCGTGGCGCGCGGCGCCGCCTCCCCCTCAGCGCGCGCGCCGGCCGCGATCGTGATGTGCCCCGCGTCCGGAACAGTCAGCGTGATGCGCTCGCTCGTCTCGTCGCGAATCTCCGTGGCCCACGCGATCGCGTTCGAGCCTTCGCGGGCGCAGGCGTCGAGCCCGTCGAACAACCGGCACAGATCCTCGATGGTGGTCTCGGGGCGCAGGCACATCGCGACGACGCCCGCAGCGCACAGATCGCCGCCAAGTCGTGGCGCCGACCAACACTCGGCATCCGTGTCGGCCATGTCTTGCATGCCGCCTTGGCTAATGATCAGGTGCAGCGGCTCTCGGCGACGTCGCAGCGAGGCGATCGCGAGGTCCATCGCTTCGTCGGTGCACGGATGTGCGCCGTAGAGCGACCGTGCCGCGCGCGCTCGCTCTACGAGCTCGCACGCCTCGGCGGACTCTTGCCTAGAGCCTGGCGAGGTGAGGCTCAACTCGGATTCTTGCGAGGGAACGGATGTCATGCCGCCGAGTTCCGTGTGCCGACGCGATCCACAAAGGCGTTGACCTCATCGGCCGTGAGCGGCTCGGCGATCAGGTTGCCTTGGAGCGTCGAGCATCCGAGCGCGAGCAGCGTCGCGAGTTGGTCGTTTGTGGACACCCCGCCCGCGATCGCGTCGATATCGAGACGCCGCGCCATGGTGAGAATGGCGTCGATCAGGGCGATGGGTGTGCCGCCGGTCGTGATGGCGTCGGTGCAGCTCCGGTCAATCTTGATCGCGTCAAGCCGCAGGTCCTCGAGCGTCGCGAGCGAAGAAACACCGGCGCCGAAGTTGTCGACCGCCAGTTTGACGCCACGTGCCTGGATCTGTCGCAACAAGTCGAGGGAGACGCCCGAGCGGTGGGCGATCGCGTCCTCCTTGAACTCGATGCACAGCTGCTCGGGACGGAAGTCATGGGCCGCGATCGTGTCGAAGAGCACGTCGTAGAACGCGGGGTGGAGCATCTGGCGCCGCGAGAAGTTGAGGCAGAGCGTGAGATGGCGACCCCAGCCTGCTCGCTTTGTCCAAGCGCCCATCTGACGGAAGGACTCGGACAAGATCCACTCGGTCATCTCGGTGAGCACGCCCGTTTGGTCGGCGATCTCGAGAAACGTCGACGGCGCGGTCATGCCCAGCGTCGGATGGCGCCATCGGAGCAGGGCCTCGAGCCCGGTCGCGTCGCCGCTCTCGCTGTGGACGATGGGCTGATAAACCAAGGAGAACTCGCCGTTATGGATGCCGGTGCGCAACGCACGCTCGAGCTCGATCTGGCGTCCCGACTCACGTCGGAGCGACTCGTCAAACATCGCGAACGCGTTCTTGCCGTTTCGCTTGGCGAGGTACATCGCGGTGTCGGCGTCGCGCAGCACATGCTCGGGACGGGTGTGCTCGGATCGAATGGGCGTGACGCCGATGCTGGCGCCGAGCTGGATCTGATGTCCGTGGACGCCGATCGGCTCTTGGAAGCACTCGAGCATGCGCTCGGCGACCACGACCGCCTCGCGGTGGTTGTTCACGTGATCTAGCAGTACGGCAAACTCATCCCCGCCCAGTCGACCGATCGTGTCCGGATGGCCCGCGTCCGCCCGAACCGCCCGCAGGCAGCCTCGCAGGCGGTGCGCCACGACCTTCAACACCGTGTCGCCAACCTCGTGGCCCAGGCTGTCGTTGATGCCCTTGAAGTCGTCCACGTCGAGGAACATGACCGCCGCATAGTGCGATGGGGTCCGATCGCGGAGCGTGAGCGTACGCTCGAGCTCGGCCAGGAAGCCCTTTCGGTTGTGCAACTCGGTGAGGCAGTCACGAGCGTGGGCGGGAACGGACACGCAGTCTGGATGGAGCGCTGTCTCCTCGATCGCGGCGGCGCGAACCCGCCGCGTCTCTTCGCGACCATTGGCAAGCGCCGAGATGGCCGCCGCGAGCGACTCGGCCTGCAGTGTGGAGGGCGTCAGCGTGCCGCGAGCGTGTGCGAATGTCCGATAGGCCGCGGCATCATCGACGTCGTGCCCCAGGGTCAGAAGGAACGACGCGGAGGCTTGGGCCTTGAGCAACGCGGGCAGCGCTTGAAGGCGAGCGAAGTCATGGTCGTTGCGAAGATCGGCGAGCACAAACATGAGTGGGTCGCCCACCGACGACGACTCTGCGACTCGGTAGATACAGGCCTGCAGCGCGGTCTCGAGCTCCCCGTGCCCCACGCTCCACACGCGGCCCACCGAAGATGGGCCGAGCGCCAGGGCGATTGCCTGGGACCACTTGGTTCGTTGTTCGGCCGATGCGCACAGCACAATGCTGTGGTCGGCGTCTCTTGAAGCCAGGTCCATCGGGGTCTCCGGGGAAGGGTCACTCCCAACGTCGAATCCGGAGATCGAATCGCCACCCGGTTTGGTGACGCGAGGGTCACGCGGGGCTTGCCCGACCGGCGCAGTCGCTCGTGCTTGTCACCCGTCCCAGAAGATGTCCCATGGGCGAGCGCACGGGTTGGCGCCACGCGTTGTGGAGGCGCGGTGCGTCACCCAGGTGTATCCCCTGAGTTGAGTTGTTATCGCCCCACGACCGCGATCAGCCCGCCCGCGACCGACAGCACGGCAAGCGCCGCCGCTGTAATTTTCAGCCAGCTGTACGGCGCCTCGCCCACCACCTTGCCCGTCTGCCCGTGCACAAGCACGGCGTAGATCCGGTCCTTGAATCGGTACTGCAACACCCACAGCGGCAGGAGCACGTGCTTCCAGTGAACGTCCGAGATCTCGTTGCGCACACGCAGGTGCCGCTGCGTGTCGCCGGGCACGTCCCCGGAACACCGCTGGCGTTGCGACTCAACCACCGACGCCTCGGCGTGAGTCCAGCCGGTCTCGAGATCGAGTTGGTACTCCTCGGCGCGCCATCCCGCGAGGTACTCGGGTCGGTACGGCACCAGTTCCCGCGTGTCGAACACGCCGAGCTCCATGATCAGGTGCTGCGGGACGCCCTGGGACGCGGGCACATGGATGTCGTCGTACGCGTCATCGCGCGAGCCCCACTTGGGCACCCACCGGACCTTGCGGACCTGCCTTGTGCGCACCTGTGGACGTCCGTTCACCATGGTGGTGTACGTCTGGGTGACGTAGTAGTAGTACCCCGCGTCGGCCGACCATTCGGAGTGAACCTCGCAGTCGAACGTCCAGAACGGGACGTATACGCCCATGGCGTCGAAGCGTTCGATGTTCTTGAGCGCGTTGGGTCGAAACCAGAGCCCTCCGAGCCACTTGCGAAATTTCTGCTCAACGCGATCGCGGCAGACATCGAGCGGGATGAGCGACTCTGGACGGATCGCGTTTCGGTTGGCGTCCTGCTCGAGCACGCGAGACGAGCCGCAGTACGTGCACGCGTCGGCGGTGGCGGTCGTGTCGAGCGAGACCGTGGCCCCGCAGTTGTCGCAGCGCACGACACGCCGCACGATGCCAAGCCCTCGAGCCGCCTCGCCGGCCTCGTCAAGCGGCCGCTCGAGCACCGTCCCCTCACCCCGCGGAACCTGCACGTGCGTGTCGCAATGCCCGCACACAAGGGCGTCAGCCTTTGGATCCCAGATCGTCTCGGCCGCGCAGTTGGGGCATCGGAACCCGATGTCCTCGCTGGCGCGGGCGCTCGACTGCCACTCGATGTCCTCGGGCGGCGGCTCCGGAGTGGGACGCGGGCGTGCGATCTGGTCCGTCACATCTTCTCCCTCGTCCTGGTGGGACAACATGATACGCTATAGGCTTAAATCCCAATAAAGGCCCGGGAGGTCACACACCATGGCGATTATGGATTGGTTCAAGCGCGGCGTCGGCGAGATGATGATCGCGCGCCCGGACGACGCGAAGGTCGAGGTCGTCTGGAAGCACCCCGATCCCACGATCCCCATGAAGTCGCAGCTCACGGTCGAGGCCGATGAGAAGGCGGTCTTCTTCCGCAACGGCAAGGTGATGGCGACGCTCGATGCCGGGCGTCACACGCTCGACACAGCCAACCTGCCATTTCTGAGTGACTTGGTCGATGAGTTCACCGGCGGCAATGTGTTCATCGCCGAGGTGTTCTTCGTCAACATCCGCGAGCACACCGGTGTCAAGTTCGGCGGTCGCGTGGGCCACGTTGAGGATCCCAAGAGCGGTGTGCCCGTCGAGACGATGGTCCACGGCGAATTCAGCTTCAAGGTTGTCGATCCCGAGCAGCTCATCATCGGCCTCGTTGGCATGGGCCGCACCGAGTCGTTCATGGTCCGGTCATGGATGAAGGAGCAGGTGCTTAAGACTCTCCGTGACCGCATCGCCGAGCTGCTCGTGAAGAACAAATGGCCGCTGCTCGACGTAACGAGCGGCGCTTACACCGAGGAGATCGAGCAGGACGTGCTCGCGGGCGTTGGCACGCACGTGGACGACTACGGCATCCGCATCCCGCGGCTCGGCAATTTCACCATCGCGATCGACGAGGAAGACGCTGCCAACCTGAAGAAGCTCTACACGGACGCGGCGTACCTCCGCACCGTCGGCGGCGTGCAGGGCTACCAGCAGTTTGCCGCGGGCAAGGCGATGATGGGTGCCGGCGAGGGCATGGCCAAGGGTGGTGGTGGAGGCGAGGGCGGCGAGGGTGGCGGCGGCGCGAGTGGCCTGCTTGGCGGCGCTGGCCTCGGCGTCGGCTTTGGCATGGCCCAGATGCTCGTCAATGATCGCCAGGGTGGGCAGGTCTTGGCGCCGGCGGCCGCGGGTGTCGTGTGCGGCCAGTGCATGACCAGCGTGCCCCCGGGCAAGTTTTGTTCGTCGTGCGGCAATCAGCTCGCTGCGCCCGAGCCGGCAACGTCGGGCGAGGCCTTCTGCACCTCTTGCGGCACGCCGATGGGTCCCGACGCGAAGTTCTGCGGTGGCTGCGGCACCAAGCGGGTGTAGAGCTCTCCGAGTTGCTCGCCCCGACACGTCAAAGGGCCACCGCGTGACAATGCGGGAACAGGACGGATATCGCATCGCCGACACCGCGCGAGTGGTGGGCGATGTCCGCATCGGGCGGGACACGAGCATCTGGTACGGCGCCGTCATTCGCGGCGACGTGGCGCCAGTAGTGATCGGCGAGGGCTCGAACGTCCAAGACAACGCCGTGGTTCACTGTGACCATCGGTACGCCAACGTCATCGGTTGCGACGTGGTAATCGGGCATGGCGCTGTGGTGCATGGCGAGTTTGTGGGCGACGGAACGCTGATCGGGATGGGCGCGCTCGTGCTCGGTCGAACGAGGATCGGCAGTGGTTGTCTGATCGCCGCCGGTGCCGTCGTGCCGCCGGGTCTTGAAGTGCCGGACGGCACGGTTGTGATGGGCGTGCCGGGCAAGGTCGTGCGCGAGGTCAACGATGACGATCGGGCGTACCTCGCCAAGCTGCCGGCGCACTACGTCGCGCTCGCCGAGCGGCACGTCGCGCGGCCCGCGTCGCCGACGATGTTCGAGCCGGGCGAGATCCGAAACGCCGAGCTGCTGACGACGCGTTCGCGATCACGTTGATGGATCACCCTCGCGTGGTGGACGGTCCAACGCGTTGAGCACGAAGAGGGCGCACGCTTCATTGCCGGGTGCCTCGGGATGCCCTCGATGTGCGATCGCGGCGAACGTCTCGGTCGTGTATTGGGTTTCGTGGACTGGCTCATGCCTTCATCTGTGATGCAAGCACCGTTGGCCTACCACCAGGCGGCTCAGTCACACATCGAGCGGCTCGTGCGCAGCCAAGCGCTGGAGCCGATGTCGGCGGCGCCACGGGTGACGCTGCGGATCGAAGAGCCGGGGAAGATCACTATGCTCGCGCGCGTGCTCGCGCCGGACCGTCACGAGGGCCGGGTGGAGCAGGCGATTCTGCGATGGCACCGCGGGCATCCGGCGTCTCAGGCCGGAACGGATCCGATCGACGGCGTGCGGTCGATGCCGACGCCCGATCCGTCAACGAGGCCATCGGACTAAGGGCCGCTTGGTAGCGTGTTGTTAGCGCGAGCGCATGGGCCGCGATTGCTTCGCGCCCGCGTGCTTGTGTCCGGCCTTCTTCTTACCTCGACGTGGTGTGTGCTCTGCGAAGGGGTGGCGCGCTGCGTTGGTCTTGGTGTTGGGCTTGCGTTTGTTGCGCCCGCCGTGTCCCTTGGGAGGGGATCGCCGGGTGCTGGATTCGTCGCGAGCCGGCGCCCGCTCGGCCTGGATGCCGAGTGAATCGGGCATCGTGCGCACGTCGATCGGCTCGCCGATGATGCGCTCGATCGTGCGCAGCGTCCCGCGCTCCTCGCGGCTGCACAGAGTGATCGCCTGGCCCGTGGCGCCGGCGCGGCCGGTGCGTCCGATGCGGTGCACGTAGGACTCAGGCTCGTCGGGCAGGCTGAAGTTGAAGACGTGCGTGACGCCGTCGACGTCGAGCCCGCGGGCGGCGACGTCGGTCGCGATGAGCACGCGGCACTTGCCCTTTCGGAACGCTTCGAGCACGCGCTCGCGCTGGCTCTGCGACTTGTTGCCGTGGATGGCGCCCGCGCGGGCACCCTCGTGGCTGAGGCGTTTGGCGAGCTTGTCAGCGCCGTGCTTGGTGCGGGTGAAGACCACGGCTCGCTCGACGCCGTCATCATCGAGCAGGTGGCGCAGCAGCGTCGGCTTGTCTTCGAGCGAGACCTTGTAGACCGACTGCTCGATTGAGGGCGCTGCCGAGACATCGGGCTGGATGGTGACGCGCTCGGGGTTCTCGAGCAGGGCGTTGGCGAGCTTCTTGATGTTCGGCGGCATGGTCGCCGAGAACATGAGCGTCTGTCGTTCGGCGGGGATGGTCTGCGCGATCGTGCGGATCGGCTGGATGAAGCCCATGTCGAGCATGCGATCGGCCTCGTCAAGCACGAAGATCTCGATCGCGCTCAGGTCGACGTGTCCCTGCTCGAGCAGGTCGAGCAGGCGTCCGGGCGTGGCGACGATGATGTCGACGCCGGCCTGGAGCTGGCGGACCTGGCGTCCCTGCTTGACGCCGCCGTAGATGACCGCATGGCGGAGGCGTGTGTGCCGCCCGTAGACCCGCATGCTCTCCTCGATCTGTCCGGCGAGCTCACGCGTGGGCGAGAGGACGAGGGCTCTCGGCTTGAGGCGTTGGCCGCGCTGGAGCCTGGTGGCGTTGCTGTGGAGGCGGTCGAGCACGGGCAGCGCGAAGGCGGCGGTCTTGCCGGTGCCGGTTTGGGCGCAGCCAAGCAGGTCGCGCCCCGCGAGCACGGGCGGGATCGAGCGGGCCTGGATGGGCGTGGGCGTGTCGTACCCCTCCGCGGCGATGACATCGAGCAGCGGACGGGAGAGGCCGAGGGAATCGAAGTGCGTCAAGTCAGCGATACCAATCTGCGCGCGGCGGCACCGCAACGCGAATAGGGAAGCTCGGAACCAATCAAGTTGGCACAGGAGCGACCGGTGAGAACAGCGCCTCGCGTGTCATTCCGCGGGCGAACCGGTCAGTCGTCGTTGCGGTCGGGGCCCGTCAAGGCTGGCGGGAGCAACTGGAGTCACCGGAGCGAACGGGTAAGTGTAGGTCTGTCAATCCCCGCGCGCCGAGGGTGGCTCTCGAACCGTGCCGCCGATGACCATCGCCGCGGAGATGATGAGGAGGTTCTTGACGATGTACTGCCCCTCCATCGTGAGGCCGTAGGGGATGCGGCCCGGCTGGAATGTGACGGTGGGCAGCGTGACCAGCGGCATGAACGTGCCGACCATCTGCAGCGCGAGCAGGGCGATCGCGAAGCGGAGCGCGGGGCGGAACAGGAACAGCACGCCGATCGCGACTTCCCACCAGCCGATCACGTGCAACCATATCTGTGGGGAGAACAGTGGCATCCACTCCACGGTTTGCAGCAGCAGTGGCGCCGCGGGCGAGATGCCCAAGGGCTTGAGCAGTCCGAACCAGATGAAGATGATCGCGAGCGAGTAGCGAAGCGCCCCGTGGCCGTAACGCCGCATGAAGCGGGCGATCCAATCGTCGATGGTGGAGAGTCTCATAGTGATCGGCGGATTTTATCGGCGATCGCCCGCGCCCCGTCGCGGTCACATCGTGCCAGGTGGTCGGCGATGGATCGCCGATCATCCTCCGGGAACTGCTGGTGCAGCTTGGAGATGACCTCTACGTCCTCGATCTCGACCACGAAGAGCGTGATGAGTGGTAACAGGCGCTCGATGTACCCGGGCGGCGCCATCGCCGTCCGCCACTCGGGGTAGTCGCCGACCTCTGGGTACCGCGGCTCGAGCAGCGCCGAGAGATCGTCGATCATCGTGCGGAAAAACTCCTCGCCCTCGACGACACGCGCCGTGCCGCGGACGATGACCTCCTCGTAGTCGAATGTTCCGGCTCGGGTCGGCTCGACCCGCCAGTGCGGCGACACATACGTCGAGTGCCCCGAGAACGCGACGAGCACCCGGGCGCCGTCGAGGCCTTCGACCTGGGGGTTCTGGGCGTTCAGATGGGCCCGCAGGCGTGTGGGCTGGCCGTCCTCAGTGTCCGCGAGAAACGGGATGCGGGTGACGTGGTGGCCGCCGTGCAAGCAGAAGAGGTGCGCAAGGGGATGCGCTCGCATCAGCTCGAGTGCGGCGGCGGGATTTGTCACTTGGCGCCAAGACGGTGGATAGCTCATGCTGATTCCTCTGAGAGAACGCCACGTTCGCGAAATCAAAGGCGCGTGTTCGCCAATAGGTGGGTTATCTCCCCTTCACGAGTGATGGCGTTGGAAGGGACTCTCCTTAGCGTGTGGGTGCAATCGAGGACGCAGACGCATGAGAAAGGTAGTGATCCTGCTCGCGCTCGCGGCGGCATTGGCCGTCGTGGCGATCGTTGTGATCGTATCGGGCAAGAAGACGCCGTGGGTGGGGGGACGCACCAACGCCGAGATCGCGGAGCGACTCGACGCGTTCCTCGTTGAACAAGCGGACGCGGGCTTCGCAGGCGTGGCACTGATCGTCAGGGGCGACGACGTGCTGCTCCGGAAAGGCTACGGCCTCGCGGATCGAGAGAATGACGTTCCTTTCGGGGACGAAACGGTCTTCACCGTCGGTTCGATCACTAAGCAGTTCACCGGCGCGGCCATCATAGAAGCTCGTCGAGGACAGCTCGATCACCACCGACGACACCTTGCACAAGTTCTTCGAGAACGTCCCTCCAGACAAGCAGGCCATCACCGTCCACCAAC
>JBCAXI010000063.1:0-10824 GCA_038534175.1 Planctomycetota bacterium
CGGTTGCCCTTGGAGGCGGCGAAGGCGCGACCAACCTTGCTGGCCACCTCGAGCGAGGTGCGCGGGCCGGCGGCGAGCGGAAGGGTGAGGGCGGCGCGCAGGCCGACGTAGGCGGGCCCGTGCGTCCAGGCGGGGAGGCGTCGCTTGCGCTTGCCCTGGGGGCGTACGGCGTGCGAGGCCTCGGCGTGCGCGCGGGCGGCGTCGTCGGCGGATGCGCCCGGGCGGCCTGCGGTGGGGCCGCCCGCGTTGGTGCTTGGGGTGGTGGCGTCGGCCTTTGCTTGGGCCCGTGTCATGGCCGGGTTCGGTTCAAGTCGGTGCGCCCGGGCTCAGCGTCGCGAGGAGACCCGTCGTCCGAGCAGGGTGTACAGGCGGTTCTCGTTGAGCACGGGGACGCTGGTTTGCTGGGCGCCCTGCTGGAGCTCGTCGTAACGCTGGCGCGCCTCGCTGAGCCGAACGTACTGCTGGATGACCTCGATGGGCGCCGATGAGGGCGGCTGCGGGGGGAGCACGGGGGGATCGCCCAGCACGACGAAGTCGACGTTGCCGGTGAGCTCGTCGGTGAGCTCGCCGCCCCAGCCGGCGACGAGGGCCCGGATCTCGGAGGCCTCTTGCGGTGTGGCGCGGCCGTCGCGGTTGACGTCGAAGTTGCCGAACACGACGAAGGTGTAGACCTTGCGCGGGTCGTAGACGGGGTTGGCGATGATGTCGCCCGAGACGATGGGGTTGCCGGCGCGCTCGAAGAGGATGCGGCAGGTAGAACTGGCCTGGTCGACGTCGATGACCTCGATGGAGGCCTTGCCATCGGGGTACTCGCCGGTCTCGGCGTTGGGGCGGATGGCGGCGGGCGTGGGGTAGACCGAGAACGTCATGCCGAGGACGACCTTGTCGCGGAGGCCTCGGCCGATGGAGACGGTGCCGTCGGCGCCGTTGACCGCGACGATGCGTCCATCGACGAGTGCCTCCTCGGGATCGCCTCGGAAGATGTCCTGCTGGCGGTCGGCGCGGAGGGCCTTGATCTGGTCTTGGAGGACGAGGTTGTCGCGCTCAAGGTCTTCGGCGAGCGTTCGGACCTCGGAGACGCGCTCGGCGGCCTCCTCGTTGACGACGTCGATCGCGCGGTCGTAGTCGTCTTCGGCGAGCTGCACGCCCTGGCGGTAGCGGTCGACCTCCTCGCGGTACTGCTCGATCTTGGAATTCAGTGTCGCGACGGTCTCGTCGTGGCGGGCCTCGATGCCGCTGATCTTGGCGACCTCGGTGGAGAGATCGGCCTGGGCCACATCGCGCTCGTCGCGGGCGTTGTTGCGCTCCTCGGTGAGGCGGGCGATCTGGCGATCGCGGCGGTCGATGACCTCGAGCAGGGGCGTGGCGGGGCCGGCGCCCTCGATCTGGTCGAGCTTGGCCTCGAGCAGGGGCAGGGTCTCGCGTCTGAGGCCGGTCACGCGATTCATCGTGCCCTGGAGCTCATCGCGCAGGTGGGCGACGACGGACTTGCCGTTGCTGGAGGCGTCGTCGGCGATGACGCGGATGTCGTCGCGCTCTCGCTCATCGGCGCGGACGAAGCGTGTGACGTCGTCCTGCGTGGCCTGGAGGTCACGCTTGGCGCGGTTCATCTGTCCGTAGAAAATGAGCGTGAGGACGAAGAGGGTCAGCGTGAGCAGGCCCAGGATCGTGATGGTGATGCCGACGCCGATGCTGGCGCCCGTTCTCGCGGCCATGAGAATGGCTCCTGTTTGGTGCTGCCTGTCGGGCTCGCCGACCGCCGCTCGGAGCGCGCTCGGTCGCTCCGCGGACGCCCGCTGTGGACGGGCCATGGGTCAGTTTCGCGGGCTGGGGGGTCCGCGTCAAATGGTCCGTACAAGGAGAGGGGAAGGTTCGGGATTGGGCCCGATGATGGGTTTGACGGCTCGACGCCGCGTTAGGCTGTCCGCCCGGGTGCCGAGCTCGCGGCCGATCACGCCCGAGTCGAGCCAAGTCTGCGTTCGAGCCCGTGTTCGAGGCCCTGTTGAAGTCCCCTGTAAGAGCCCCCTTTCAAGGATGAGATCATGCTGACTTCGTGGACCCGTGGCCTGTCGGCCGGTGTGGTGGTGCTCGTGGCGACGCTTGCGATGGCCCTTCCGCCGCAAGAGGCGGAGGTGCTTCGGCAGGCGAACAGCACGATCAAGACGCTGACGACGAACGTGGACCTGGCGGTGCAGTCGGCGGGCACGGGCGTGCCCAAGGGCAGCAAGGCGCGGCTCGCGAAGCTTCGCCTGGACCAGGCGAAGACGGGCGTGGCGCCGGCCGAGCAGTTGTTGGCCCAGCTTCCGGCGAACGACGCGGGCGTGCAGGCGGCGCAGGCGAGCCTCGATGCGGCGAAGACGAAGATCGCTGATCTGGAGGCGCGTCTGAGCGGCAAGCCGGCGACGCCCGCTCCAGCTCCGGCGCCGCAGACCCCCACGCCATCGCCGACACCCGCTCCCGCGCCCGCCCCGGCGCCGCAAACGCCGACGGACGCTCCGGCGCCCGCTCCGGTGCCCGCCGAGCCGACGACGGTGCCGATTCGTTACCCGCTGGATGGCGTGTTCAAGAACGCGAAGTTCCATCTGCGTGACGTCGAGGGCAAGGTCGCGAAGGTCGAGGAGATCAACACACAGGTGCAGGGCGTGGAGGACAAGCTGACGGTCGACCACCGCATCGTGGCCAATGCGATGGCGACGCTGGAGGACGCGGCGAGGAAGTGGGTGAACGCGCGCGACGCGCTGGTGCAGCTGCCCGAGAACGGCGAGGGCGTTGAGGAGGTGGCGCTGCGTCACAGCCAAGCGCAGGCGAAGATCGCGTATCTGGACGAGCAGCTGTCGCCGGTGCACACGCGGCTGCAGGCGCTGGTGAACCCGGCGAGCTATCCGAATCTGCAGTCGGACATGAAGCGGATGCAGGAGCTGAGCCGGATGTACAGCGACACGATGGCGTTCACGAACAACATGCCCCAGGCGATCGCGGCACTCGAGGCCGCGGAGGGCACGATGAATGAGCTGCGTCAGTACGTGCAGACGTACCTGCCGTACATCAACCAGCAGACGTTCGAGTCGAAGAATCTTGGGAGCGTGGGCGAGGGGCTGCTGAATAACTACAACACGTTTATGGCCGCGGCCGAGGAGTACAAGGGCGTGCTGCCGGGCAAGATCCGCGAGGACCTGGCCGAGGCTGGGAAGTACGCCGACCAGGCTGTGAACGAGCAGAAGCCGGCGTTCTTCCAAGGGGGCATCCCGCAGCGGATGGGCTGGGCGGAGGAGAAGCTGACGCTGTACGAGGCGCTGGACCCGGCGAGCTTCCCCGCGATGAAAGGGGAGGTCGAAGAATTTAAGCGGGCGCTGCAACAGCGAGAGAAAGCGCTCGAGACCTTGATCATCAAGGACAACAAGCTGCCGTCGGACAACTACGCCGGGGCGGACAAGGCCAAGCTTGCCGAGCTGGCGACGAAGACGTGGAAGCGCGCCCAGCCGGACGCGAAGGTGCTGATGGTGCGGTTCCCCGCCGAGCAGTGGAACCGAGAGAAGAAGCTGACCTACTCGAACGGCACGTGGTATGAGGTGGACGCGAGCAAGATGCAGGTGCAGCTGATCGTGCAGCACGACAAGGAGCTGGCGGTCGTTCGGCCGGTGAATCTGTACATGAACCACATCAACAACGACAAGATCACGCCGAGCAACTTCGACGACATCAAGGACACGGTGCCGCCGCGACGGTTCATCCCGTTGAGCAAGGTCAAGAAATAGCCCAAGGTCAAGAAGTAGCCGAGGCCGGACTCGGTCTGAGATAGGAGACGGTGTGATGCGATGGAATCTGGTCGCCGCGACGGCTTTGGTCGCGACAACGCTGGCCGCGACGGGCTCGCCCGCGATGGCGCAGTCCTTTGACGCCGAGGAGTGGGCGTTTCTGCGTGAGCAGTCGGTGCGTTACGGCGAGTTGATGGCCGAGATGCAGGAATTGCAGGACGATCTTGGGCGATCGATGCAGCGGCAGAACTCGATGATGCACGCGCCTCCGGGGTACTCGCACGCGGACGATGCCCGTCACAAGGTTGAGATGTTGGAATCGCGCCGGGCCGGCATGGACGAGTCGGCGCCGATGTGGGAGTCGCTGGCCGAGGCGATCGAGCATCCCGACGATACGGTGGCGTTGCAGCGGCTGACGGCTTGGCTCGAGCATCACAAGGCCATGGTCGGATCGGAACAGGAGGCGTACCAGGCGAAGTCCAGCAGCATGCGGGCGATCAGGGATTTCGCCGAGCGTCAGATCGCCCAGCGTGAGCTCCGCGTCATGGGTGCCCGGATCAATGAGCTCGAGATGCCGGTGCGAATCGCCGAGTCGGCGGCCGGATTGGGCGTCCACTCGCTGCGGTGGAATCTGCAGCAGACCTTCGAGGAGCACCTGCCGAAGGAGCGGCGACAGATCGACCAGGACCTGGCGTGGCAGGAGCGTCGGCTCAAGATCGCCGAGGGGGGGCCGGCGGTTGCTGCCGAGGAGCGGCAACGTGCGCAGGCCGCGGTGCAAGAGACGATGACAAAGACCGGCGACCTGCAGAAGAAGGTGCAGTCCGCGGCCCGTCGCGCAGACAACCTCATGCCCGGACATGCGGCCGCCGCGAGTCAGGTGTTCCAGGACACGTTCAACAAAGTGCTGCTCCGTCGCAACGGCGGCATGACGCCGGGCGGGCGTGTCTCGATGATGACCGACATGATGTCGGGCAGCCAGTTGCTGATCGCCGGCGAGCCGATGCGATACACGATCAAGCTGCAAGAGCATGGCGCCGAGCTTCCCTTCTTCGCGCAGCCGATCGAGGGAACCAACGCGAGCTTCGCACGAGGCAAGCCTCGTGGCCCTGCGTGCCTGGTCTACACGGGGCGGTACGTGATCGAGGTGACGCCGGAGAACAAGCACTCGCCCTCGCCGATCCCAGCCGATGAGATCGCGCACGCGGTGGCGGCATGTGTCGATCTCGCTACGCTCGCGAAGATGTAAGACGCCGCCAGGGGCGGTGTCGGTCGCGTTGTCGAGCCGAGGTCCGCCGCATGCCCGATCTGATCCAAGCGTTCACGCCCGAGCTGGGCTTTCTGATCGTCGGGTTCCGGCTCGGCTTGGCGTTGGCGCTGGGCGGGCTGCTGGGGCTCGATCGCGAGCGGCTGCACAAGGCGGCGGGCGTGCGCACCATGGCGCTCGTCTCGGTCGGCGCGGCGAGCTTCATGATCCTGGCTGAGGAGCTGATGCTGCAGGCGCGGCTGGGCGAGTCGATCGATGGCGGGCGGATGCCGGCCGCGGTGATCACCGGTGTGGCGTTGCTGGGCGGGGCGGCGATCATTCGCGCGGGTGGCAACTCGCACGGGCTGACCACGGCCGCGGGGATCTGGATCGCCGCATGCGTCGGGCTGGCGGCGGGCGCGGGCTCCTACGGGCTCGCGGTGATGGCGTTCGGCGCCTCGGTGCTCGTGCTTATCGCGCTGGGCAGCGCCAAGAAGGCGTTGACGCGTATCGAAGAGGGTGACGATGTCGTGGATGGCTACAGCGGTTGATGTCTTGCTCCCTCTCCCCTTGGGGGAGAGGGCTGGGGTGAAGGGTTCTCCGCCTCCTACCCCTTCTTCATATCGAGCGATGGAGAAGCAGAAGAAGAGGTAGACCCCTCACCTCGATCCTCTCCCCCAAGGGGAGAGGAAGCGGGAGCATCTCCGACCGCGAGGCTTAGACCCGCGGCTCGCTCTCTTCGAGCTTCGCCAGGTCATCCGCGTACTGCTTGCGCAGCGGCTCGACCACCTCTTTCACAAACCGCTCGACCTGTTCCACCGATCGCCCCACGTACTGCATGGGATCGAGCAGGTCGCCGTCGGTCAGGCGGTCGTGCACGCTCGCAAAGGCCGGGTCGTTGCGGAGGCGCTCGATGAGGTCGTTGTCCAGCCCGTCGCGCTTGACGCGGAGGCCTGCTTCCTGCGCGTGCACGCGGATCTTCTCGTGCAGGTCCTGGCGATCCCCGCCGGCCTTCACGGCCTCCATCAGGATGTTCTCCGTCGCCAAAAACGGCAGCTCGGCCATCAGGTTTTTAGTGACCATGGCCTCGTGGACGACCAGCCCGCTGGCGACGTTGTGCATGAGGTCGAGGGCGCCGTCGAGGGCGAGGAAGGCCTCGGGCAGGCTCAGCCGGCGATTCGACGAGTCGTCGAGCGTGCGCTCGAGCCACTGCGTCGCGGCCGTGTCGTAGGCGTTGCCCACCAGATTCATCACGAACCGCGCGAGCCCGCAGATCCGCTCGCACCGCATCGGGTTGCGCTTGTACGGCATCGCCGACGAGCCGATCTGCTTGTCCCCGAACGGCTCGTCGATCTCCTTGCGATTGCTGAGCAGACGGATGTCGGTGGCGATCTTGTGGAGGACGGCGGCAATTGAGGCAAGACCCGAGAGCGTCGCGCTATCTATGACGCGCGGGTACGTTTGACCGGTCAGGTCGAAAGTATGGCGGATCGAGTACAGCGCCGACGGCGACCACTCATGGGTATGAGCGAAGTACGTTGGCGGCTTCTCATCGTCGGGAAACATCTCACGGTACTGCCGCTCACCCTCGGCAGCTCCGTTCGCCATCTCCGAGTACTCGGAGATGCACGCGTCAAAGCCATCCTCGAGATCGTCTTCATCGGCGATGAGGCTCCAAACCGCCATCGCTTCGAAGCGATCGACGGTCTCTGCGTCATCCCCAAACAGATTGAGGAATGACGCCTGGGTCCCCGTTGCCCCCTTGAACCCTCGAATCCTCTCGGGGGTTGGCGATCCGCGGGCGCCAAGACTGTCATGGCCCGGTTCGAGAATATCACTCGCCCAGTTCGCGATGCGTCGCCCGACGGTCGTCGGCTGCGCGCTCTGGTAGTGCGTAAAGCCGAGCGTAGGCATCGCAGCCCACCGCTCCGCCGCTCCCGAAAACGCAAGAACACACGCGGCGACCTTGCGGTCCATGAGCTGGATCGCTTGATGGATCGTCAACAGGTCAGCGTTGCACACCACGTCCTGGCTCGTGCACCCCAGATGGAGAATCGGCTTCGCCTTCGGCGCCGACTCGCCCAGGCAGTGCACGTGCGCCATCACGTCGTGACGCAGCTCGCGTTCCAACTCGCCCGCCCGCTCCAGCTCGGCGTCGGTGATGCCGCGCTCCACGACCGCGCGCAGCTCGGCGATCTGCTCGTCGGTGATGTCGAGCCCGCACGCCCGCTGGGCCTCGGCCACCGCCAGCCAGATCCGCCGCCATGTCTGGAACTTGTGCCTGGGCGACCAGATCCGCAGCATCGCCGCCGAGGCGTTGCGCGAGGCGAGGGGGGACTGGTACGTGTCGTAGGGCGAGGTCGTCATCGGTGAACGATAGGAAGGGGGCACTGGGGACTAGGCACTGGGCACTAGCTGTGAAGAGGGCGCTGTTTTGAGACCCAATGCCTAGTCCCTAATGCCTTCCGCCAGGACGAAGACGTGGGTCGATCGCGACGGGTTACCATCGCCGCGTGTCGTCGCAGCCGCCCGAGCGTGATCCGCAGGATGAGAAGGATCGGGCGTTGATTGCGCAGGCGCAGGCGGGGGATCGGGAGGCGCTGGGGCGGCTGCTCGAGCGGATGCAGGATCGGGTGTTCGCGGTGGCGTACCGGATGGTGGGCAGCCGCGAGGCGGCGGGCGACGTGACGCAGGACGTGTTCGTGCAGCTCATCAAGGGGCTGGATCGGTACGACGGGCGGGCCCGGGTCGGCACGTGGGTGTACCGCATCGCGATGAACGTGGCGATCAGCTATCTGCGGCGTGAGGGCCGACGTCGGCATCGGTCGCTGGACGCGGCCCAGCGGTACGCCGAGAACGAGGACAGCCGCCCGACCACGCTCGGCGCGGCGATCGCGGACGAGTCGATCAAGGCGGGCTCGCACGCGGTCGAGCGGCAAGAGGCGGATATCCGCAGCGCCGAGCGGATCCAGGACGCGCTCAATCATCTGAGCGACGAGCACCGGGCGGTGCTGATCCTGCGGGACGCGACGGGGCTGGATTACCAGCAGGTGGCCGACGCGTTGGACCTGCCGGTGGGAACGGTGAAGAGCCGTCTGTTCCGGGCGAGGATCGCGCTGCGCGAGGTGCTGGAGGCCGAGCGCGTGGAGCGGGAGGGACGGGCGTCCGACCAAAGCCCGGACGAGGTCGATCACGACCGGGGGGGTCGCGGGGATGCGGATGGCTAGATGGACCCGATATGGTGGGTGTTTTGGCGTCTTGGCCCTCAGAACGGGAACCGACGCGGCAGGCTGGGCGACCCAACGGGTGGCGTGTGGCCGAGCCGATCGATCTCCCGATCGGAGTTTGCTGAGCAGCGTGTGGATGTGTTGGTCGCGGCGTGATGGCGTCGCGGGAGTGTGTGACGGCTGATGTCGAGCGATCCTGGACAGTCTGAGCGGATGGACGCCGAGGCGCTGGAGCGTGCGCTGATCGAGGCGGGTGTGTCGCGCGCCGACGCGCTCGACTGGATCGAGGGTCGGCTCGAGTCGGACGCGATGAAGCGGGTGGAGGCGGTGCTGGCCCGCTCGCCGGAGCTGGCGCGGCCGATGATCGGCATGCGGGCGGACCGTCGTCGGCTGGGCTCGACGCCCACGCCCGCGGCGCCGCGAGAGCTGATCGCGCGGTCCATGGAGCTGGCGCTGGGCGAGTCCTCCGCGACGGACGCGGGCGAGGCGCTGGCGGCGGCGACGTCGGACGAGCTGGCGGCGCTGCGCGTAGATCTGGCGACGGGATCGGTGCTGGCGAGCGGTCGGAGGCGTCGATCGGCGTGGCGGATCGGCGGATACGTGGCGGCTGCGGCGGCGGTGGTGCTGACCGGTGTGGTGCTGCTGCCTGTTTGGAACGCGTCCGAGCCGATCGCGGGGCCGGAGTTGGCGATGGAATCACCGGTGGATGCTGGATTGGCGCCGGCGGCGCGGTCCGCTCCGCAGGTGGTCGCCCCCACGCCGATGGCCGCGGCCGGTGCGCTCGTGGATGAGACGCTGGCCAAGGGCGACGACATCGCTCCGGCCGAGGCGGTGCTGGCCGACGCGGGCGCGGCGTTCGACGAGATGCTGGATGACGTCGAGGTGTCCGAGGTCGTCGGGGCGCGTGTGATCGATGATCCGGTGCTCGCGTCGAGCTTGGCGCGCGAGGGTCGGCTCGCGTTGCGGCTGACCACGCGGCGTCCGGATCGAACGGGCGTGGCGTTGGCGCGGCTGGGTGCGCGGCGAACGGGCGTGTGGTCGTTGTCGGCGCCGATCGAGGCCGCGAACGCGCCGGCGCCGGTCCTGGCGCTGCTGGACGACGCGGTGACGGGCACGCTGCGATCGCCCGGGCGCGTGGCGTCGGTGAATCGGACGGACGAGCCGAACACGGATCGTCAGACATCCGAGCGGGCGGAGTCGGAGACGGACATCGTGCCGGGCTCGGTCTACCTCGTGCGCACGCCGCCGGAGGAACTCGGCGGCGTGGTGACGGTGCTCGCGGGCTCGCGCTGGTCGGAGGTCGAGTACATCGAGCTGCCCGAGCCAATCGCGGCGCCAACGCGTCAGGTCGAGCCGAGCGAGGCGTTGTGGTGGCTTGATCCGCCGAAGACGTGGCCGGTGGGCGTGACGGTGCCGCTGATCGTCGAGTCGCGCTAAGGCGCGAAGGCCACGAACAACGTTCGACGAGCGAAGTTCTAATTCGCGACGATGTTGACCATGCGTCCGGGCACGGCGATGACCTTGCGCACGGCTTTGCCGCTGATGAGCTCGGCGATCTTGGGGTCGGCGAGGGCGAGTTCTTGCATGCGGTCCTTGTCGGCGTCGGCGGGCATGCCGAGGCGGTGGCGGACCTTGCCGTTGATCTGGATCGCGACCTCGACGGCGTCCTCGACGAGCATCGCCTCGTCGTGGTTGGGCCAGTCGGCGAGCGAGATGGGGGGCGCCTCATCGAGCTTGGACCAGAGCTCTTCGGCGACGTGCGGCGTGAAGGGCGCGAGCGTGCGCGCGAATCGGTGGATCTGGTCGCGCGAGAGCCCGCCGACGTTCGACGACTGCTCCTTGGAGACGAGATTGACGAACTCGATCATCGCGGCGATGGCGGTGTTGAAGCTGAGGCGTTGGATGTCGGGGCCGACTTTGGCGATGGTCTTGTGGAGCGCGCGCTCGATGATGTCGCTCGGCGTGGGGGCGACGAGCAGCTCGCCGGTGTGCTCGTCGACGCAGAGGCGCCAGGCGCGGGCGAGGAAGCGGCTCAGGCCGACGATGTCGCGTGTGTTCCAGGGCTTGCTGGCCTCGAGCGGGCCCATGTACATCTCGTAGAGGCGGAAGACGTCGGCGCCGTGATCGGCGATGACGTCGTCGGGGTTGACGACGTTCTTGAGGCTCTTGGACATCTTGGCGATGACCTGGGAGACGCGCTCGCCGGTGGCGCGTTCGACGAAGTCGCCCTCGGTGGACTCGTCGACCTCGTCGATGGGCACGAGTGACTTGTTGTCGCGTTGGTAGGCGTGGCTGGTGATGAGGCCCTGGTGGAAGAGCTTGGTGAAGGGCTCGGGCGTGGAGACCTCGCCGAGGTCGTGGAGGACCTGGTGCCAGAAGCGGGCGTAGAGGAGGTGGAGGACGGCGTGCTCGGCGCCGCCGACGTAAAGGTCGACGCCGTCGCGCATCCAGTACTGTTCGGCCCGCTCACCGACGAGGCGGTCGTGGTTTTTGGGGTCGCAGTATCGGAGGTAGTACCAGCAACTGCCGGCCCAGCCGGGCATGGTGTTGGTCTCGCGCGTGACGGGGGTGTCGGGGGCGAGGCCGGCGTCGCCGGCCT
>JBCAXI010000064.1:0-10813 GCA_038534175.1 Planctomycetota bacterium
CGGCGAGTGTGAGGAGGATGGGCATGGGCACGTTGTATCAGGTTGGAAAGGAGCGGGTCAGTTCTGGAAGTTAGCGAGGGGGTGGTCGGAGAAGGCTTGGCCGCTGATGTTGCCGTCGACGACGTTGACGTACGGGCCGTAGGCGTTGCCGAGGGGGACGGCGTACGACCCTCCCGTGTTGTCGAGGCTCCAGTTTCCAAACACGCGGTTGCCATTGGCGGCGAAGAGTTGGATGCCGAAGCCACCATTGTCCCTCGAGATGTTGTTCTGGATGACGTTTCCGGTTCCCTCGGCGCGGATGCCGGCCCCAGAACCGAACGCCTGATCGTTCTGGAACGAGTGGCACTCGCGAACGACGCAATCGTCGACCAGGTTGATCCCACTGAACGAGTTGCCGCGGGCGACCGAATCGACGAGTTGGGCCCCTTGCATGCGGTAGCCGAAGAACTCATTCGAGATGGACACACACGCTCGGGCGACACACCCCTGGTTCAACTCGAAGCCATCGTTGGAGTTGTCGTACGCGTGGCATCGGTGAAAGAGGGTGCTGGCGCCGGAGGTGAAGCCGATGGTGTTGCCGCTGCTGACACAGTCGATGACCGAGCCGCCGAAGAACATCTGGATGCCGTCGGTGGCGTTCTCGGAGGCGACGCAGCCCTGGATGAGGACATTGGCGTTGCCGAAGACACCGTCGGCGCCATTGTTGCTTGCGGTGGCGTTGAGCACGATGCTGCCGCTGCCGGCAACGATGCCGCTCTGGGTGTTGCCGTCGGAGACGCAGCCCTCGACGAGGCTGGCGTTGCCGACACGGATGCCGCTTGCGTCGGTGTCGTAGACCGCGCAATTGAGGACGCGGCTATTGGTCGATGTGGCGATGCCGGCGCCGCAGTCTCGGACGGTGATGTTCTCGATGAGGAGGTCATCGTCGAAGTTGCCCTCGATGGCGAACGCGGTGAAGTCTCGGATGTGTCCGTTGCGAATGACGGCGCCGTCGGCGGGGCTGATGCCGTTGACAGAGACGGTGGTGAAGAGCCCAAGACCGATGAGCTCGAAGCCGTTGAGATCGAGCGTGACGCCGATGGCGTTGATCTGGATCGCGGTCTTGTTCTGTTCCGCGATGATGTCGCCAGTGAGGAAGTAGGTTCCGGGTGTGCTGATGACATGGTTGGCGCTGGGTGAGGAGGGCGCGGTGGTTGCGTTGAGAGGTGTGCGTGGGTCGGTGTTGCGTAGAGCGGTATCGGTGGGCGCGGGGGTGCCGGCGGGGGGTGTGAGGGGGCCGGCGAGGGCCTGGATGGTCACGACGAGAACGGCAGCGGCGCGCGCGATCATGTGGGCGTCTCCTGTCATCGAACGACGTCCACGGTATCCGGGAAGCGGGTTGGGTTGAAGCGCCGAGCGGCCTGACGCGAGCGGTGTCAGGCGTTCTTTTTCGCCTTGCGGTGCTCGACGGCCTTGTGGATGTAGGGAGCCGCGTCGGGGGTTTTGCAGCCGGTTTCGCCATGGTCGACATCGACGGCCCCGATGCGTCCGGCGGCGGCGAGCGCGTCGTCGCGTAGGTCGTCTCGGTAGGTGCCGAGGGCGATGAGACACGTGTTCATCGCCTCGCGGGTGCGGTTGAACGCGTCGTGGATCTCGTCCTCGATGGTCTTGAGGTGCTCGGCGAGCTCCTCCGCGTCGAGCTTGGGGATGTCGCGCGAGGCCGAGCGTGAGGCCTTGGACTTGCCCTCGCCCTCGGCCTCCTGCTTCAAGAGATTCGCGAGCACGGTGTAGGCGCATCGCAGCGTGTACTCGTCGCGAGCGCGCGCCCATCGGCGGACGCGGGATTCGGCGATGGGCGTGCGGGCCGTGAGCGTGGCGACCGCGTCGGCGACGATGTAGTTGCCGGCTTGGCCGGCCCACCGGTCGAGGTCGGCGGCCTCCATCTTGCCCGGGTCGGCGATCATGCAGGCGAGCACGCGGGCGTCGTGGTTCTCGGTTTCCCAGAGCTCGAAGGCGATCTTGTGGGCGGCGCCGGTGCCGGGACGAATGTCCTTGGCGATCTTGTAGTAGTTGGCGAATGAGACGCCAAAGAGCTTGTCGGGATCGGCCCCGTGGCGGGGGTAGACCTTTCGATTCTGCTCGGTGCCGGCGGCCTCGAGCTCGGCCATGACCTGATCGAGATTCCACTCTCGCGCGGCACGGTCGACCGCGCTCGATGACTTCTTGGCGGCGGATTTCTTGGCGGACTTCTTGGCGGTTTTTTTGGCCGCCTTCTTGGCGCCGGTCTTCTTGGAAGGTGGCATGACAAAGCCTCCGCGTGGGTTCTGGGTGCGGAGGCTACCACGGGTGCGCAGACGCCGGGGAAGGGACATGGAATCCAGCTCCTTGCCCTTCACCCCAGCCCTCTCCCCGAAGGGGAGAGGGAGGCGGATGAAGGCAAAGGCATGAAGCAAGACGAAGTGAGAGCAGGGAAAGCAAAAAGAAGGAAGGAAGGTGGGAAGGAGAGCGATTCGGATCGCTTCCTGAGCGGGCTTAGCCGCCCTCATCGCAGGCGAAGTTCCACCACGGGCCGGCATTGGTGGGGTCGTTGGTGAGTTGGCCGAGGAAGTTGCCGCCGAAGACGAGGTAGTCGTTGATGGAGTTGTTGCACGAGGAGTTCTTGACGACGAGGTTGTTAAACCCGTCGATGAGCAACCCCCACTCGTTGTCGGTGGCGTGGTTGGCCTCGATGCGGTTGTGGTCGCCGAAGGTCTCGATGCCTCCGGTGTTGCCGATGTCGCGCGTGCCGTTGCCCGAGACGTTGTTGCGTGCGACGACGGAGCCGTCTCGGACGATGATGCCGGAGAGCTCGTTCTGTGTTGAGACGTTGTCGGTGATGCTCGCGCGGCCCACGGCCTCGATGCCGTTGGAGGCGTTCTTCTCGACGACATTGTGGGCGACGATGGAAGGCACATCGTCGCCGGCGATGAGCGAGATGCCGGCGAATCCATTGCCGAAAACGCTGCAGTGGGTGATGACGGCGCCGGGCTCGGCGTAGACGCCATAGGAGCCGTTGCTCGATGCCGTGGAGTGGCGGACGACGCTGGCCTCGGCGAGCTGGAAGCCATCGTTAGCGTTGGCATCGGCGACGCAGCTCGCGAGCGTGGAACCGGGGCCCGCGTCGTAGCCCTCGCCTTGATTACCGCGGCTGACGCATTCGACGAGCGTGGACGCCGCGCCGACCTGGAAGCCGGCGTCTTGATTGCCCGAGGCCTGGCAGTTGGTGATCACGGCCTGCGCGTCGACGACGAAGCCGTGGTCGTTGTTCGCCGAGCTGTTGCAATTGGTGATGACCGTGCCGGCACCGCCGCGGACACCATCAAACACGTTCTGGGCGGCGGAGATGTTCTCCACGACGGCGTTGATGGTGAACGCCACGTCGATGCCGGTGTTCCAGCCCCTGGCCGTACCATTGCGGACGATGATGTTCTCGCGGTTGAATGGAAAGACGCCCCCCATGGTGACGCCGCGGCCACCCGAGCCGTTGCCGATCAGTGCGAAGCCGTTGAGGTCGAGCGAGACGTCGTTGGAGGCGATGCGGACGCCAGACTGGTTGGTAGCGATGTCAATGTTATCCGAGAGGTAGTAGCTGCCAGGCTGGCTGATGACGAAGACGGCGGATGCATCACCGGGGGTGTTGGTGGCATTGAGCTCGATGCGAGGCTCGATACTCTGCAGCGTCTTGGGCGTGGCACTGACCGGGCCGGCGGGAGGCGTGAGCGGACCGGCGAGAGCGGCGGTGGTGATCGACAGAGCGATCGCGGCGGCGCGCGTGCGCATGGGCGGGACTCCTTCTCTTGTGCGGGCGGGGAGGCGTGGCCGAACGGCCGAAGACCCGCGAGACGCGCGGCGGCGCCGCACCCCCATCATGATGTGACGAAGATTCTGATGAGCCCACGAAGCAGCCCGCGACTTAGCCCACAACGCGGGGCATGCCGAGCGCACGCCGAAGATCGATGAGCTGGCCGGTGTGGTTGCTCATGTGGACGATGTGGCGCACCGCGAGGGCGGCGCCGAGCGTGGTTCCGCTCCCCCACTTCACCTCGCCGCTGAGCTGCTCGGGCGTTGCGCGCTCGACCGCGAGTGCGTATCGCTCGGCCGCCGCACGGAAGACGGCTTCGCAGCGCGCCCATGTGGGGTACCGGTCGGGCTCGTCGGCGGGCTCGGATCCGAAGCTCACGGACTCGGTTCCGAACTGGTCGAGCGCGCCGAGCTCGGAGGGAATGAAGTCGGTCTCGGGAAGGGCGAGCCCGTCGAAGGCCTCGGCGCCGCGATGCAGGTAGAGGGCGACGTGCCCGAGCGTCCAGGCGGCGTGGTTGGCCAGGCCGGGCGCCTGCGTGGTGCGGTTGGTGTCGTCGAAGCCGTCGAGGAAACGGGTGAAGAGCGGGACGGCGTCGCGGAAGGCCTGGGCGAGCGTGGTGGCGTCGGGCATGTCGTGTCTCCGGTAGGGTTTTGCATATGGAGCGTATCGAGGCGGATTTCTACGCCGACCCCGCGGTGTACGACGTGCTGCACACGCCGGGGACCGCGGCGGAGGTGGACGGGCTGGAGCGGCTCGCGCTGCGGTTCGTGCGCACCGAAGACACGGCCCGAGACCCCGTTTGGCTCGAGCCGGCGTGCGGGACGGGGCGATACCTGCGCGTGGCCGCGGGGCGCGGATGCCGCGTGATCGGTGTGGACCTGAGTGAGGCGATGGTCGCGTACGCGCGACAGCGGTGCGAGCGGCTGGGATTCGGGGATCGATGCTTGTTCCACGCGGGCCCGATGGAGCGGCTGGGCGACCATGTCGTGCCCGCGAGCGTGGACTTCGCGTTCTGCCTGATCAACTCGGTGCGTCACATCGAGACGGATGAGGGCATGCTCGAGCACCTCGAGTCGGTACGCGCGTCGTTGCGGCCCGGGGGTGTGTACGCGGTCGGGCTTGGCACAAGCCGCGCGGAGTGGGAGTTCGAGACCGAGGATGTGTGGGAGGCGCGGCGTGGGTCGATGGGAGTGCGGCAGGTGGTGCAGTACACACCGCCGGCGTCGTCGCGCGCTCGGTTCGAGCGGGTGATCAGTCACATGACGGTGCGTCGCGGCGCGCGCACGGAGACGATCGACTCGACGTACCGGCTGCGGACGTACCGCATCGAGCGTTGGCGGGAGCTGATGGAGTTGGCGGGGCTGCGTCTCGTGGGCGTGACGGACGAGGACGGGCGCGACGTCGAGGCGCCGGTGTGCGGGTACGCCGTGTGGGTGCTCGCGCTGGACGAGGCGCGCTAGGGATCGATGTAGATCGACTTGCTGAGGCGCTCGTCGTTGGCGGTGGTGAAGCTGACGACGACGTCCTTGCCCTTCGAGGCCTCGTAGGCGTCTCGAAAGAAGAACCGTCGCGTGGTCTGGCGCTGGGAGGGGAGCGTGGGAAGGATGGCGTTCTGACGTGGGGCGCCGGGCGCGAAGGCGGCGCCTCGGAGGCTGAGGTCGGTCTCGCGGAAGTTGGCGATGCGCGCTCGAACAACGAGGTGCGGGCCGTCGGGGCCGGGCGCGGGGCGATACGAGAGCTCCACATCGACGTCGGGCACGCCGATCTCCACGGGCACGTGCACACGGACGCGTCCGGTGGGCAGCTCGGCCTCTATGATGAAGGGCATCTTGCGCGCGTGCTCGAGCAGGCTGAACGCGACGGAGAGCTGGATGGTGCGCGATCCGCCGGCGGCGATCGAGAGCGAGCCGGCGGCGGGGCGGATGTCCCACGATCGGCTGCGGGCGGCCCCGACGGCGCGCCCGCCCGGGCTGACGATCGTCCACTGGCCCGCAAGCGGCTCCTCGAAGGGGTTCTCGACCACGAGCTCGGTTCGGATCGCGCCCTGCGAGACGGTGAAGAACGTGGGCCGGATGCGCACGCCCGCCGCGAAACGCATGATGCGCGGATCGACCCCCTCGATGAACAGCGGCTCATCGGTGGGTGTGAATCGGTGGATCGTGCGGTCGTTCAGGCCCACGGTCGTCAGCGGCAGGGTCGTCTGGTTCGCGTAAATGTCGAACGCGTGCACATCCCGCGCGGCGAGCTGAAACTCGACGGGCACGCCCTTGGCGGTCGGGTGGTCGGCCCACACGACAAGGAGCGCGTCGTGCCCGAGTGGCGCGTTGGGCCTTGGCTCGAAGAGCCACGCGGTGACGTGGGGCGCGGGGCTGAACGCGGTGGTGAAGACGCGCCCGTTGAGACGGTCGGAGAGGTTCGCCAACGCCGCGAGCTCGGGGCGGGGCATGATCTGCGGGCGACGAGCGAGCGTGGGCGTCCAGGGGGCGGCGATCGCGAGCCGGCGGTGCTCGGCCTGTCGACCGGTCGCGAGCGATCGCCAGAACGCGAGCGTGAGGCGCGTGAACGCGACGGCGGCGTCGCGCGGGGCGGTGTCGTCCAGATCGGGCGGCGCTAGCACCATATCGATCGATGGGCCGTTCTCGTCGGATGCGCGGAGCCCGCTATCGGCGAGCGTGGCGACCAGCGGCGCGATGGCGTCGGCGTCGAGGTCGCTGGGCAGGTGGATCGCGACGGAGGTCGACTCGATCGACGCGAACTCGGGCGGCAGCGCGATCTCGGAGGGCCACGGGATGCGCACGCGAGGGCCAGGCACGAGCCGGGCCAGCGCGTCGCGCGCGGTCGCGATGCGCTCGCCGAGCCCGGTGACGGCGATGGGCGCGCCGCCGAGTGGTTCGGCGGCGCCGAGCCTCCACCGGGCCGACAGCTGCCCGAAGCGATCGAGGAACGGATCGAGATAGGGCGACCAGGTGGACCGGTCGCGGGCGAGCAGCGCGGGGATGTCGCCGGCCTCGAGCGCGAGGTCGCGGCGGAGCGCGTGCGGGATGAGCGGAAGCTCGAAGTCGAGATCGACCGCGCGACGCGCGAGTGACTCGGCGACGGGCGCGAGGCGCTCGAGCGCCGCGAGGATGCGTTCGGGATCGTCGTCGTCGCGCCAAAGAGGGACGGCCAACGCGGCGATGCCCACACGGTCGAGCATTTCGGGGGCCGCGTCGATGAGATGATCGGCGCGATCGCCGAGCATGAGCATGAAGCGTCTTCGATCGCCCGCGGCGTCGGTGGGCGTCTCGGGCCGCGCGGGGATGTGGACAAAGTCGAGCGACGCCGAGCCGATCGGGCCTTGCTCGTTGGAGACGATCAGGTCGGCGCGATACCAGCCGAAGCCGGGCAACTGGGGCGTCCATGACTCGCGGATGTTGCCGCGGCCGAGGCGCCCGTGCCAGGCGTCGACGTGGCGCCCGGTGTCGTCGGTGACGTGGAGCTCGGCGTCGAGTGTCTCGCCGGTGAGGTCTCGGACGGAGAGCTCGATCGTCGGGGGCTCGTCGGCGGTGGTGATGTTCGCGGGCGCGGCGGTGGAGAGCTCGACGCGGGGGAGCTGCGAGACGACGACGTCGTCGAACCAGACGCGGGCGTCGATGTCCTCGGCGCGGATGCGGTGTGGATCGAGCGAACGGGGGGCGTACACGCTGGGCTGCACGAGCTCGAGGTCGATCTGGATGTCGGCCGCGTTCTCGTACGCGCCGACAAGCGCGAGCCGCAGCGTGCTCCATCGCCCGGGCGAGCGGACGAGCGGCGAGCTGGTCTCGGACTCGGCGATGGGCTCGCCGGTCGCATCGAGGAATCGGGCGACGAGACGGGCGCGGGCATCCTCGAGGTCCTCGGTTCGGACCTTGGCGACGATGAGGTAGTCGGCGCCGGGGAAGACAGGGATGACGCCCGGCAAGAGCCTGAGGCTGGCGCTCTGGCCCGAGATGTCGAGGAGAATGGACCCCGGTGGGCTTTGGGCGTGCTGGGTGTCGAGACGAGCGAGGTTCCAGAGCGGGAACCCGGGGCGGTCGCGCACGCCGTCGGCGTCTTGAGCGCGGACCCACCCGATGGGCACATCACCCGGGTTGAGGTCGGGATGGTCGAAGTCGAACGTGCGCACGACGCGATGGGCGGTGCTGGGGCGCGCGGGACGCTGATCGAACGCGGACGCCGACGACGATTCGCTCTGCGCGGCCGCCGGCGAGGCGAGCATCACCGCGACGACGGAGACCAGGAGCGATCGCAGGGTCGACATGCAGGAGATATCGGATGGGCGGGCGCGCGGCTCCACGCCGATCCAGCGGGTCGGGCGATAACCCGAACAGGGCCTGACTTGCCTGGGGACCGGGTATCGTGCGGGCGGGTCGGGGTCGGGAAATTGGAGTGTGCGATGAGCGCGACGGACGAGGGATGGCGCCCGCTGGAGCGGTACGACCCGGGCGTGCCGCCAGAAGAGGCGTCGCGGCGGTTCCACGAGATCATGGATCGCCGACGGACGGTGCGGATGTTCAGCGACCGCCCGGTGTCTCGAGAAGTGATCGAGCATCTGGTGTGTGCGGCGTCGACGGCGCCGAGCGGCGCGCACAAGCAGCCGTGGCGGTTTGTCGCGGTCGATGATCCGGCGCTCAAGAAGCAGATCCGCGAGGCGGCGGAGGCCGAGGAACGCGAGTTCTACGGGCGTCGCGCGAGTGAGGAGTGGCTCGATGACCTGCGCCCGTTTGGGACGGACGCGGACAAGCCATTCCTCGAGGTCGCGCCGTGGCTGGTGATCGTGTTCAAGATGATGAAGACGGACGACGGCGGGCAGGTGTACTACGTCAACGAGAGCGTTGGGATCGCGACGGGCATGTTCCTGGCCGCGGCGCACCACGCGGGCCTCGCGACGCTGACGCACACGCCCAGCCCGATGGGGTTCCTGCGTGAGGCGCTCGGGCGTCCGGAGCACGAGCGTCCGTTCCTGTTGATTCCCGTGGGGTATCCGTCGGAAGACTGCGTGGTGCCATCGCTGGAGCGCAAGCCGGTGGACGAGGTGATGGTGCACAACCTCGGCGGCTGATCGCGAGTGAGGCCGGGGCGAGATGATCGCGCGAGAGCAACGCGCGTCAGGAGGATCGCCCGGCCAGCGGGTTGAAGCACTTGATGCACGCGAACAGCACGCCGGACGAGAGGAGTAGGTAGAACAGCACGTTCGCGGCGACGAGGATCGCGTAGCCCGCGAGCCCCACGTCGTCCCCGGCGAGCTGGAACTCCATGTAGTCGTGCTCGTCGATCATGCTCCCCGCGACGCCCGAGATGCACATCATGAGCGGGTGGGAGGCGAACAGGACGTTACCGATCGAATCGGCGGCGTCGTTGAACCACGCGGAGAGCAGCCCGACCATGAGCGGGAGGCCGGCCCAGATCGCGAGCGGAACAGCGATCGAGAGCATTCCCGCGGTCGATGACTTCTTGCAGACGAGCGACGCGGCGGCGCCGACGGTCGCGAGGAATGTGAGCGCCGCGCCCATGATCGCGAGGAAGGCGAGGCTCGCGACGGGCGAGAGGTCGCCGCGGCCGACGCCGAGCAGGCCGAGGTAGAGAATCGCGAATGCCGCGAGGGGCCACTGTCGGCGGAGCGCCGCGAGAATCTTGGGAACCAGGATCTCGAACGCGCTAAGGCGTGTGGTGAGGATCTCTTCCCACGTGCGGCCCTCTCGCTCGGCGGTGATGGTCTGGGCCGAGGCGGTGGCGCCGATGAACACGAACACGAATACCGCGATCACCGTTGGCACGAAGTATCGCGGCTCCTCGCGGATGTCGGCGATGAGGCCGAACCAGATGAGGAACAGCGGCAGGCCCACGTAGAGCAAGAGGCGGAAGACAAGGGAGCGGAAGAGGGGCTGGCGGAGCTCGCGCCAGAGGATGGGGCGGTTCGACACCTCGCGGATGTGATCGGCGAGCTGCTCCTGCTCGTCGTCCTGGGTGGATCGCGGCTCGGTCGCGGCGGACCCCTTGGTCTTCTTGCGTCGCTTGCGGCGTTTCTTGTTGGCCATGCGGGCCCACGCCTTGGGGGTTCGGCCCTTGGCGACGGCGGTGAGGCGTGCGCGGAGTCTGAGGATCGCCGCGGCGCAGACGATGAGCGCGAGCGTGATGTTGATCGCGACGTTGGTCGTCCAGATGCGTTGGACGGAGATGGGCAGGCCGGCGCCGCCGGGATCCATGAGCTCGACCGAGAGCGCGCCGAGCGCGAGCGGCCCGCTAGCCAAGAACACGAGGCCCATCGCCCAAGGCGGGGGCGCGACGTTGCCCGAGAAGATGATGGCGAGGACGACGATGGGCCCGAAGAAGATCGCCGCGAGCAGGATGTGGGCCATGGTGCTGGCGACGGCGGGGCGGCGCGCGTCGATGGACGCGAGCAGCCCGAGCGAGGCGCCGAGCAGGGCGGTGGAGAGCGTGATCGCCAGCGCGGCGAGCACGATGCCCGCCTCGACGCCGCCGAAGACGCGCATCGCGAGCAGCACGGGCGCGAGGACCCCGGTGAGGATGAGGATGTTGACGGCGCGGCTGGAGAGATTGGCGAAGATCAGGTGCGAGGGCGTAAGCGGCGTGGTGAGCAACGCCGGAAGCGTGCGCTTGTTGCGCTCGTCGCAGATGCACGGCGCGGTGGCGGCCGGCGCCGCCAGCGCAATCAGGATGAACTGGAACCACAGCAGCGTGAGCGTGATGCCCGGCACGATGGACTGCAGCCCCTGGAGCTTGGCGGCGCCCTGCTGGTGATCGAGCTCGCCCCACGCGCCGATCAGCGCCACGGCGCTGACGGCGAGGAGCGCGAGCGTGTAGCCGCCACGGGTGAGGTAGAGGCCGAGCTTGCGTCCGCCCGCGCGCACGTCGCGCTGGAACACGGGCCCGAAGAGCATGTGCGCCGGATTCATGCGACGGACGATTCCCTTCCATCGCGGCGGCGGCTTTCGTCGCGGCGTGGGGGGCGCT
>JBCAXI010000065.1:0-10662 GCA_038534175.1 Planctomycetota bacterium
GCCCGCGTACGGCGCCACCAGCTTGAGCTTCTTTGCCGCGGACGCCTTGAGCCGCACGCGGTACCACCCGTAGCCGTATGGCGCCCCGAGCGCGGCCAGGTCCTCCGGGCCGTCGATCGCCGCGAACCGCGGGCTCGCGCCGCTGACATAGTCATCGGCGGGCGCACACGTCCAATCGTCGAGCAACGGTTTGCTGGCACCACGCGCCAGTGGCTCGGCCTCGACGTCTTTCACCTCGCCCTTGGGCGAGACGCGCGTGACCCTCTTGGTCGCGCCCAGCGACATCGGCGTGCCGTCGGCGCGCACGCCGCGAGCGTTCAGGTCCACGCCGTGCTCGGTGATCCAGGCGTGCTCGGTCTGCGCCTCGCTGAGCACGACCACCGTCACGCCCTCGTGCTCGACGATGACGGGCGTCTTGCCCCGCGTCGGCTCCAGCGTGATGGCAGAGCCGTTGATCGAGACCTGCCCCTCCACGCCCGCGGCGCCGAAGCAGACGAACACATCGCCCACCTGCGCCAACGCGCCGAACGTGCAGTGATCTAGCTTGGCCCGCGCCGTGAGGTTCACGTCGAACAGACACCAGAGCGCCGGCTGGCCGTGCGTGTTGACCTCCAGGTGCGACCCGTCGGGCAGCAGCAGCGTCGCGGCGAGCGGCTTGGGGGCCGTGCCGATCTCGCTCGGGTCCGGACCGATCAGGAAGACCACCGAGCCCTGCGAGCCCGTCGCGTATACGGTGCTGAGCGCGTGCTGCCGAGCGGCCTTGGGCGCCTCGGGCGAGGGGTGCGGATCCAACGTCACCGGTCGGTAGTCCGGGTCCAACGCCGCCAGCACACGCCCAAACTGCGAGGCGAACGTGGTCACGCGGCGCAGCGCGTGGAATGACGGACCCGGCCCGCCGTGCTCGAGCAGCGGCGCGAGGCTCGAGCCGCCCTGCGCGACGAACGCCGCACCGGGCTTGGGCAGGCGCCCGCCCGCGTTCGCGCCGCCCGTGTGCGCGTGGTGCGCGCCGGCGGCGAAGGGCGCCAAGTTGAACTGCCCGCCCGCGGCCATCGCCTCGACGAGGCAGCGCGTCAGCGTGCCCGCGGTCGGGCCCTCGGCGGCGGGCTCGCCCCACACGTCCAGGTCGGCGGTCGGGAGATCGATCACCATCCGCGGCGTGGTCGGTCGCACCGCGCCGAGCTGGCGCAGCATCGACAACAGGTGCTCGCGGCCCGACCAGCCGTCGAGCTCCCCCTCCACGTCCGTCCACAAATTGTTCGAGTTGATCACCGGCACGCTCAGCCCGGCCTCGCGGAGAAACCGCCCGAGCTCGCCCAGGTACTTCTGCGCGAGCTCGTCGTCGCCGCAGGTCCAGCCCGTCTCGCTCTGCGCGAGGATGATCGGCCCGCCCTCGCCCGCGGCGGTCACCTGCATGTCGCGCACCTGCTGGGCCAGGGCCGTGATGTAGCGGCTGGTTGCCTCTAGGAAGGGCGCGTTGTGGGTGCGATAGGCCATGTCGTCGCTCTTGGGCGGCGTCGGGCCCGTGAGCCAGGCGGGCAGGCCGCCGAAGTCGTAGCCGCCCCCCAGGAACGGGCCCGTGCGCAGGATGCACCGCAGCCCCGCCTCGGCGATCAGCTCGATGAAGTGCCGAATGTCGCGCTCGCCCTTAAAGTCGAATGAGCCGGCTCGCGGCTCGTGCAGGCTCCACACCGCCGGGACCTCGATGGTGTTGAGCCCGGCGAGCTTGGCCGCGTGCACCCGATCGCGCCACTGGGCGCGGGGGACGCGGGCGTAGTGGATCGAGCCGCTAACAAGCCAGACGCGTCGGCCGTCGAGCATGAAGCTCCGGCCGTCGTAGGTGATCGACGCCATGCGGGGAGGTCTCCGGACTGCGCGCAAAAAGAGGGTCTAGCCACTCACCAAAACGCCTCGTGAGGCTCAGCGAGCCGAGCCGAGATGGTAGGGACCACTTCGCAACCCGGCAACGAATCACCGGTTTGGATCCCCACCTTTGGCGTTCGTCTAGCATCCGTGCCGATCGAGCCACGAAGCGTCAGATTCGCAGTCAATGCTCACGACACGGAGGTCCGCTGCTCTTGCCATCCACGGCACCCCGCCACCGAATCGCCCCGACGACGGCACGACGAGCCGCCGCCATCACCCTGCTCACGCTGTCGACGCTTGCCGCCGGCTGCGTCGGCGGGCTCGACGCCATCGACGCGCAGACCCGCCGGCTGCTACGTCAGACCTCCGAGGGGCTCGGCCCGAGCACCCGCGTCCCGCCGCGCGAGCACCCGCCCGCCGGCGACTACGAGCGCCCCGACCAGGCCGACACCAGCGTCCTGACCGACAATCCCGCGACCGACGAGCTCGAGTGGCTCACCGCGCCCGAGGACCGCGACGTCGCGACGCGGCTGACGACCTACGCCGAGGAGGCCGCGGGCGTCGGCGGCGAGGTCCGCGTCATCAGCCTGGAAGAGGCCTTCCGGCTCTCGCAGATCTCCGCCCGCGAGTTTCTCACCGCCGAGGAGAGCTATATCCTCAGCGCGATCAGCGTGCTCATCCAGCGCCACCTGTTCTCACCACGCCTCTTCAACGACACCTCGTTCTTCATCGACGGCGATGGCGAGAACGGGCGATTCGACAACGTCCTCAGCGTGGTCAACGACCTCCGCGTCACGCAACGCCTGCCCTACGGCGGCGACGTTGAAGCGCGATGGATCTGGCAGGCGACACAGAACCTCCGCTCCAGCGTCAGCGAGCGATACCGGCAGTCCTCGTCCATCGCGCTCGACGCCTCCATCCCGCTCATGCGCGGCGCCGGCAACGTCGCCCGCGAGTCGCTCATCCAGGCCGAGCGCAACCTGATCTACGCCGCCCGCACGTTCGAGCGCTTCCGCCGATCGCTGCTGGTCTCGATCGCGAACGACTACTTCCGCCTGCTCGAGCGCAAGGCGGTCATCCGCAACCAGATCCGCCAGGTGGAGAGCCTCGAGACGCTGGAGGAGGCCACCGCCGCGCGCGTGGAGGCCGGGCGGCTCAGCGAGTTCCAGCGCAACATCGTCGCCAACCAGGTGCTCGCCGGAAAGTCCACGCTCGCGAGCCTGCGCGAGAGCTACATCCTTGATCTCGACCGCTTCAAGCTGCGTCTTGGGCTCGATCCCACCCTGCCGATCGACGTGACCGAGCTCACCTTCTCCGTGCCCGAGCCGGAGACCAACCTCGTCGAGGCGACCGACCAGGCGCTCTCCTTCCGCCTCGACCTGCAGAACGCCCGCGATCAGCTCAGCGACGCCCGACGCGACGTCACCAACGCACGCAACGACCTGCTGCCCGACTTCGACATCACCGGCGGCGTCAGCGTGCCCACCGACCCCAACGACACGCAGGGCGGCGTGCTCTTCGACTTCGACGACACCAGCTACCGCGCCGGCGTCAATATCGGCCTGCCCCTCGATCGCCAGATCGAGCGCCTCAACGTCCGACAGGCCACGATCCGCCTCGAGCGCGCGCTGCGAGAGTTCGACCGCTTCCGCGACGACGTGGTGATCGACGCGCGCTCGGCCGTGCGTAGCGTTGACCTCGCCCGCTTCAGCCTCAACCTCGCCGAGCGCCAGGTCGAGATCAACCGCCGACGCCTCGAGGAGCAGCAGCTCAAAGAGGACACGGTCGACCAGCAGACGCTCGTCGACTCCGAGAACGCGCTGCTCAGCGCCCAGAACAACCGCGACGCGGCCCGCACCGATCTGCGAAACGCAGTGCTCGACTATCTGCTCACCACGGGACAGCTTCGCGTCGGGCCCGATGGCGAGTTCGACGCGCTGCCCGGCATGACGCCCGGCGGCTAGCCCAACGCATCCGCCTCGCGCCATCCGCCCCGGCTCAACGAGCCGAGCGGATCTCTAGTCGCCAGCCGGTCGTCTCGAAGTCGAGCGCGTTCCCGCTCAATAGCGTCTGCACGCCCAGCTCGACCGGCGTGAAACGCCAGCCGCCGTCGTGCAGCAGCTCGCCGCGATCGTCGAACCACAGGTACCGGTGCTGGATAGTGATCTGCTCGTTCGCCGCCGAGCGGATCGGTGTCTGCACGAACATCGGCTCGCGCACGAATCCGTCCGCGTCCGGACCACCTCGCTGCAGGATGCCGTCGTACACCACCAGGATCCAGTCGTTCAGCCCGGGCTCGACCGTGATGCGGGGGTAGTTCTCCGGCGGCAGCGCGTCAGCCCGCGCCGTCGGCGCGGCCGGGGGCGGCGGCGCCTCGCACGCCGACAACACCAGCAGCCCCGCGCCCAACACGATCGCCACGTTCGCTTTGTGCTTCATCACTCGTTCCTTCCTTCCAATTCATTGATCCAGATCGCGTCATACATCGACCGCCCCCGCGCCGACGTCGGGCGATACGCCTCCGCCTCACGGCACATCAATCGCAAGAACCCCACGCTCCCGCCGCGCGGCGCGTACAGCCCGCGCCCCCCTTCCAGCACGTGCCGTAGCGTCGGATCACGCGTCGCGGCCTCGCCGAACACGACTCCCTCGTCGCGGTACAGCTCGCGCAGGTCATTCACGCCGATGGATCGCGGCAGCCCCGCGCCCCAGTAGTCCTCGACCACCGACGCCGTGGGCGTGCGCACATCGCGCCCTCCCAGAACGTATGGCAGGCCCCACCACGCCGGCCCATCGGCGAATGAGCCCGGCACACCCGTCGCATCGCTCGCGTACACCACGCTCGGCGTCTCGGGTGCCCACCGGGCGATGCCCTCGGACAGGCGCACGTACACCAGCCGCGAGCGCACGCCCTCGAGCGGGATCGACACGCGCGTGTCGCCCCACCCCTCGATCTGCACCGTCAGCGTGTCGGCGCCAACCGGCACACGCACGGGCGCGACGTACAGCCGTTGCGGCAGCGTCTCGGCGTGCCGAACATCCGCGCCCGCGTTGGCCTGCAGCAACGCCCCGATGCCCGCGACGCCGAGCCCGATGATCGTCGCCAACTCGGCGTCGTCACCGTCGCTGCCCGCGCCGATCGCCGCGGTCGTCAGCCCCACCGCCACGAGCGCTTGCCCGATCTGCGCGCGCGCCACACGCAGTTCTTCAAGGCTCGTCCATCGCAGGTCACGCGCCATTCGATTGACATCGGTCGCGATCGCCGCGCGTGCCGCGGCGCCGCCCGCGCGCACGACCAGCGCCTCGCCGCTGGAGTACGTCGTTGGCTCGAAGAGCCCGATCGCGCCGTCCGGCCCCGACCGCACCTTGTCCGGCGCTGACCCGTAGCTCGCGACAACGACCAGGTCGTAGTCGCCGCGTGCCACGCGGGCCCCGACGGACGCATCGCCCTCGGTCAGATCGGGCGCGATCGCGCGGAGCCGGCGCAGCGCGTCGTCCACCTCCTCGGGGTAGCCCGCCTCGCGGGCCGCGATCGCCAGCAGCAGGTATCCGAGTTCGAAGTCCGACGCGACCGACTCGTAGGCGAAGACCTCGCCCGGGTCGGCGCCGTCGAGCAGCGCGGCGTCGGCGGTCTCGATCAGATCGAGCCGATCGCGCAGCGCGTCGCCGCTGCGTTGGCCCTCGAACTCGCGCAGCAGAAACAACGCGTTGCGGGCCGCGGCCCGCGCGTTGCCCCAGTCGCCCTCGAGCGCGTCATGCAATCCGATGTATGCGTACGCGAGCGCCTGCTCGAACGGCTCGCCCTTCCAGATGCGGGCGTTGCGCTCGCCGACGATCACGCTGTTGGACGTGCGATCCTCGTTGAGCCCCTGCGTTCGGAGCAGGTCGTAGAGCTCGGCGATGGCGTGGTCGGCCATGAAGTCCGTGCCGTCCGCCATCGACGCGGCCAGCAGACGCACGCGGCTGAGCAGGTAGTCGCGATCGCCACGGTTGGACCCGAGGTCGTCGGCGGCCGAGACGCGCGCGCTCGCGTAGGCGCCGCGCACCATGTCACGCCGCAGATCCTCTCGCACGCCCGAGTCGGCGGCGCAGCCGAGGAGCGTCGAGAGGCACACGGCGCCTCCAACCGCAAGCGAGCCGGGTTGACTGCTGATCCCGCGCACACGACCTCTCAATCAATCAGCAGCCCCGTCGCGCGGCGCGCGAACTCGGCCGAACCGATCCACGCGACCCGACGATCGGGCAGCTCCAACACCTGGTACGTCACGACGTAGGTGTCGCGGCGATCGTCGAGCGTGCCCCCCGCCAGGGCCGCGGCCCGCGCGATCGACGCGACCTCGGCCGTGAACAGGTGCGTGGGCACGTTTGAGGCGGCGTGCTCGATCGGCGATACGCCGAACCGCTCGAGCAACGCCGCGTCGATGGGCGAGGCCTGCACCGCGATGTTCTCCGACTCGAGCAGCCGGAGCACGCTCGGCTGGCGCGCCACGCCCGCGGTCACCATCCAGCGCTCGCCCTCGGTCAGGCGATCGTCGCTGCGATTGGTCGCGGCCTGCGGAAGCAGCGTCGCGGGTGCCGAAGACGCGTCTCGCGAGCGGAGCCAATCGCTCTGCACCAGCTTGGCGCGCACGACGGTCGCCGCCTCGAGGACGTCCTCGGGCTGCAGACGTGTGGTGTCCGCGCCGCTCGGCGTGGCGGCGCACGCGCCAAGCAACGCGCACGATGACAGGCACAGGATGGAACCGATCGCGCGCACGCTCAGCGCCGCTGCTTGCTCACGACCTGCTCGTTGAACACGACGCGGCGTGACTGCAGGTTGGTCAGCGTCATCTCGAACAGGTACGTGCTCTGGCGGCCGCGGACCATCTCGCCGAAGTCGCCCTGCAAAAGGAAAGTCTTGTTCGGGTCGTACCGGCTGGTGCTATGCGGGTAGCCCGAGCGATAGCTCGTGTCCGCGTGCGGCGCCAGGCGCTCGTACTGCGGGTCGACGATCTCGGGCGCCTCGTACACATCAGCCCACTGGCCCACGATCGACGAGTTCACGAGATTGCCGAACACGCGTCGGCGCACGATCGCGAAGTCGCTCGAGGGCGTGCGCGTGTTGTTCACGAGCGCGCCCAGCTCGATCGCGGCGCGATCGGGGCTCTCGCGGATCTCGGGGACCTCGGCGATCCGACGCGCGATCGCCTCAGAGACCTGGTCGCTGAACTCCAACAGCGTGACGGTGTTCGCCTCGGGGCTGTACTCGTCGGCGGGGGTGCTGCGGTAGGGATCGACCCGGCCGCCGGTGTTGCCCGGAGGCGGGGTCTGGCAGCCCATCAGCGCCGCGGCGCCGCCGATCGCCGCCGCTGTGATCCATGTGCGTGTGCTCTTCATCGCCGACCTCCAGTCCTGCCACCGATCCAACGGTCGGGCAGCAGGTTTGTTGTTACTAACTTTATGGGAAGACTACCGCCCGCGTTGCACCGGATCCAGCCTCTGTTTCACGCTGGAGACATGCCGCTAGGCTCCACAACGCCATAACGCACTCGGAGGTCCTCCATGCATCCCGCCCTGATCGCCTTTCTCTCGTCGTTTGGCGGTGTGACGGCCCTCGTCGGCCTGCTCCACCTGGTCCCCAAGCTCGGTGCCGCGGGTCAGGCCCTCAGTCGCGCCGCCTGCCGAGCGCCGCTGCTCGACGTGGTGGTCTTCAGCCTCACGGTCGGCCCGTGGATCTCGGGCTCGATCATCGGCGGGTTCGCGGGCTTCGGCGCCGCGTTGGGCGGGCAGATCCTCGCCCTGGGCGTCTGGTGTCTGGCGCACGAGGCGGCCCATCCCGCGGCACGCAAGTCGCCGCGCATCGTGTCCGCGCTCAACCGGGCCGTGGGCCGGACGCGCAACCACGCCGGGCTCTGGATCACGGCGCCGGCGGTCCCCATATTCTGGGGATTGCGCGCGGGCGAGATCTTTCTGTGGCCCGTTCTTCAGCGCACCATGGGCTTTCCCAAGCTCAAGCAGTCCGAGTGGGTCAACGTCACCCGGCACAAGTTCGACGGGCTCGTCGGGCACGATCGCATCTGGTGCCTCTACTGCGATTGGATGACCGGCGTGTACTCGCTCGCGGGCGAGATGCTTCGGCATGTCGAGTCGTTCTGGTGCCCGATCCGATTTCTTGATCCGACCAAGTGCAGCAAGTGCTCTGTCGAGTTTCCCGACGTAAAGGAGCACTGGATCCCCGAAACGGGGTCTGTCGCGGATGCGGCGGAGCTGGTGGAGGCGTCGTACGCGGGGCGCGATCGGCGATGGCTGGCCGCGCGCGAGCCGACCTCCGTGACCGTCGAGGGCAAGCCGATGCGCGTGGAGACGCCGAGCGCGCCGTCGACCTCCACGCCCGCGCGATGATCTGGTCGAATTCGACCCTGCGTCCACCCACACGGGCGGGTTCTCATCACAGTCCGCTCGCCCGAAAGCAAACCACCGGCTAGCTTTCGTTCTGTGGTTGTTGGTGGAGCCGGCGAGGGCCGATAGCGACGGCGCTGGCCCGGAGGCTGGCGTCATGGGGTTGGCGGAGTCTGCCGTGGTCATCACGTCGATTCTCAGCTTGTTGATCGCAGCGGTGCTGGCGCCGTGGGTGTATCGCGCGGCGCCCAAGCTCGCGGGCTACGTCTTCACGGCCGTCCCCGCGACGTTCTTTGTGTTCTACGCCTCGCTGCTGCCGCAGGTCGCCGGCGGCGAGCCGCTGCTCGTCGACCGCCCCTGGATCCCCGAGCTGGGGCTCTCGATCCGGTTCGTGGTCGACGGGCTCTCGCTGCTCTTTGCGATGCTCATCACGGGCATCGGCTCGATGGTGCTGCTGTACGCCACGGCGTACATGCGGGGCGATCCGCTCACGGGGCGTTTCTTTGGCTACCTCATCGCGTTCATGATGAGCATGCTCGGGCTCGTGCTGTGCGACAACCTGATCCTGCTGTTCGTGTTCTGGGAGCTGACGAGCATCACGAGCTTCCTGCTCATCGGCTACTACCACGACAAGGAAGACTCACGACGCAGCGCGCTGCAGGCGCTGCTCGTGACCGGACTGGGCGGCATGGCGCTGCTCGCCGGGGCAATCCTCGTTGGCGTCGCGGGCGGGTCGTTCAACATCTCCGAGCTCGCCGCGAGCGGCGGGCTCGACCCCAGCCACCCGCTCTACTTCGGCGCGCTCGTCTGCGTGCTGCTCGGCGCGTTCACCAAGAGCGCCCAGTACCCGTTCCATTTCTGGCTGCCCAACGCGATGGCGGCGCCCTCGCCCGTCAGCGCGTTCTTGCACTCCTCGACCATGGTCAAGGCCGGCGTGTTCCTGCTCGCGCGCATGAGTCCCGTGCTCGACAACCACGCCGCGTGGAACACCACGCTGATCGTCTTCGGCGGCGTGACGATGCTCATCGCCGCCTACGCCTCCACCCGCCAGACCAAGCTCAAGCCCATCCTCGCGTACTCCACCGTCTCGTCGCTCGGGCTCATCACGATGCTCATCGGCGTCGGAACCGAGTACGCGCTCGTCGCCGCGATGGCCTACCTGCTGGCGCACGCGTTTTTCAAGGCCTCGCTCTTCCTCATCGCCGGCGGCGTCACGCACGAGACGCACGAGAAGGACACCGAGAAGCTCGGCGGGCTCATCAGGACCATGCCGATCTCGGGGTGGACCGCCGCGATCGCGGGCCTCAGCCTCGCGGGCGCGCCGCCCATGGCCGGCTTCATCGCCAAGGAGCTCGCGCTCAAGGCCGGGCTCAAGGCCGAGCCGGCGTGGGTGATCTGGTTTGTCGTGGGCATGACGACACTCGCCGCGGCGTTCACCGCGATGGCCGCCCTCGCGGTCGTGTGGCGCACGTTCTTCGCCCAGCCCAGCCCGGGCCACGAGGTCAAGTCGCACGAGGTGCCTTGGGAGATGCGCGTGGGCCCGGTGCTGCTGGGCGTGTGCACGATCCTCGGCGCGTTCGCGCCCATGCTCTTTGCCAAGGACCTGGTCGGCGCATCGGCGCTCTCGGCGATCGGGCCTGATCTCAGCGAAGCTGCGATCGAAGACGGGCACGCCCACGCGGGCCACCTGCACAGCGAGCCGCACCTGGCGATCTGGGACCTCGTCGCGCATCCCTCCAAGGAGGGCTTCATAGCGCTGGGCTTCAGCGTGCTCGCGCTCACCGGCGGCCTCGCGCTCTACCGCGTGCGACACGCCTGGCGCGGCAACAACGCGGTGACCGACCTCGCGCAGAACGTCCGACCCGAGGCGTGGTACTTTCGACTGCTCGATGGGCTCTCGGTCTTCGCCCGCGGCGTCACCCGAGTCCTGCAGAACGGCTCGCTGAGCAACTACATCCGTGTCATCCTCGTCACGGGTCTCTCGCTGGGCGGGTACACCCTGCTGCGTGGCGTGGACCTGTTCGCCAGCCTGCCAAGCGCCACCGACATCGGCTGGCTCGAGGCCTGCCTCATGCTGGTCGTCACGCTCTGCACGTGCATGGCGCTGATCCAACGCTCGCGGCTGGCGGTCATCGCGATCCTCGGTGCCGTGGGCTACTCGGTCGCGCTGTTCTACGTGCTCTTCGGGGCGCCCGATCTTGCGATGACGCAGTTCGCCGTCGAGACGCTCGGCGTCGTCATCTTCGTCCTCGTCGTCTACCACCTGCCGCGCTTCGCGATGTACTCGCGATGGTCCACACGGATCATGGATGGCGTCATCGCCGGCGTCTTCGGCGTGCTCATGGGCGCGTTCGTCATCGCGGCCGACAAGATCCAGGTCGGCGGCGCACCCATCGCCGACTTCCTCAGCCAGAACAGCTA
>JBCAXI010000066.1:0-10651 GCA_038534175.1 Planctomycetota bacterium
CGTTCGCGTCAAGCAGTCGCGTCGCGTCGCGCTCGATCGAGTCCGCCAACGCGTGCAGCGCCGCGTTCTTTTGTGACGTGTCGAGCTGCGCCACCCAACGCGACGCCACCTTGGCGGCGCGCGCGCTCCGCGTCACGCGATCGATCTCGGACCGCGTGTTCGTCATGTCGATGGCTCCGGCCGAACGCGGGGCGTGAGGGCCAGGTCGTCTCGATGCACGATCGCGTCGTCGTAGCGATAGCCCAGGATCGACTCGATCTCATCGCCGCGCCGTCCCATGATGCGCCGGATGTCCCGAGCCGAGTACGACGCCAACCCCCGCGCGATCGACGCGCCGCCCGCGTCCACGATCTCGATCACCGCGCCCATCTCGAACGCGCCCTCCAGCCCCGTCACGCCCTTGGGCAGAAGGCTGGCGCCCCGGTCGCGCAGGGCGGAGACCGCGCCCGCGTCGATCGTGATCGAGCCCTTCGGGCGGTGGGAGTGCGCGATCCAGCTCTTGCGCGCGTTTGGTGACGTGGCCCGCGCGGGGATGCGCGTGCCAACCGCCCGGCCCTCCACCGCGTCAAGCAATGCGCCACGCCGAGCACCGGGCGCGAGCACCGCGTCGATGCCACTGTCCGCCACGATGCGCACCGCGTCGAGCTTGGTCGTCATCCCCCCCACGCCGGTCGATGATCGATCATCGCGGACCAACGCGCCCGCGGCGTCTAGATCCTCGACCAACCCCACGACACGCCCGCCCTCGTCGAGCAGCCCCTCCACCGACGAGAGCACCACCAGCAGGTCGGCATCGAGCGCCACAGCGACCAGGGCGCCGAGCCGGTCGTTGTCGCCCAGCTTGATCTCGTCGAACGAGACCGAGTCGTTCTCGTTGACGATCGGCACGACTCCCGCCTCGAGCAACCGCTCAAGCGTGTGGCGCGCGTTCAAGAACCGAGCGCGGTGCTCGAGGTCGTCCGATGTCAGCAGCACCTGCGCGGCGGTCCGCCCACCCGCCTCCGCCAGCGCCTCGCCCCACGCGCGCATCAGCCGCTGCTGACCAATCGCCGCCGCGGCCTGCTTGTCCAGAATGCTCGTCGGCATCTCGCCGAGACCCAGCAGCGACGCCCCCCCGGCCACCGCGCCGGACGACACCACCACCACCTCGACCCCGCCGGCATCGAGCAACGCCCCCACTTCGGCGGCCAGACGATCCACCCGGGTGCGATCGAGCTGGCCCTCCGTGACGACCACCGCGCTGCCGATCTTGACGACGATGCGTCTGGGGTTATCGCGCGGCGGCTCCGACATCACACGCAAATGTAGGGGCCCCGCCCGGTTCAACGTCACACCTCGCCCGCCCAGAGCGGCCATCCGTGGACCCCATCACCCACGACGACTAGGGTCGATCCGCATGCTCGACGCCCCAACCGTCCCCGCGACTGCGAACACCGGTCGGCGCTCGCCCCCGACACCGGAGCGGGCCGTCGAGGTCGTGGTGGGCGCCAGCGAGCGTGACCCAGCCGAGTCCGCGCGGTCCGCAGAGCTGAAACAACGAGGCGTCCTCTCGCGAGTCTCGCATGGCGTCGCGGGCGTGGTGTTCGTCGCGCTCGGCGCCATCGGCGTGGTGCTGCCCGGGCTGCCCACGACCATCTTCTTGATCCTCGCGTCGTGGTGCTTCGCGAGAAGCCACCCGTGGCTCGAGGCCAAGCTGCTCCGCAATCGATTCTTCGGCCCGTACATGCGGTACGTGGACGGCTCCGAGCCGATGCCCACGCGAGCGCGCGTCATCTCGATCGCGATGGTGCTCGCGTTCTCGACACTCTCGATCGTGTTGATGACGCGTGGCGGGACGCCGTGGTGGGCGGGCTTGGTCGTCGCGATCGCGGCGGGCGTGGGCGTGTGGTGCATCGTCCGACAGGGCCATCGCGTCGCGCGCGTGTGAGCCGAGCAACGAGTAAAACAAGCAGGGTGCCAAACGAAAGCGAGCCGGACATTCGTCCGGCTCGCGCGTGGTTTAGATGATGGGCGAGTGCTTACCAGCGGTCGTCGCGACCGCCGCCGCCGCCGCCGCCGTAGCCGCCGCGGCCACCGCCGCCGCCGCCACTTCGGCCACCGCCGAAGCCGCCACGGCCACCGCCGCCGCCGCCACCGCCGAAGCCGCCACGGCCGCCGCCGCCGCCGCCGCCGAATCCACCGCCGCCGCCGCCGCGACGGTCCTCACGCGGCTTGGCCTCGTTCACGACGATGTCGCGTCCGCCGATGTTGGCGCCGTTGAGCGCCTCAATGGCTGCCTTGCCATGCTCGGGGGCGCCGAACTCGATGAACCCGAAACCACGGGGACGACCGGTCTCGCGGTCCATAATGATGGTGGCCGACGTCACCTCTCCATGCTCGGAGAAGATTTCGTGGAGCTCGGCCTCTGACGTGCTGAAGGGAAGATTCCCGACGTACAACTTCATGCTTCGAATGCTTTCCAACGTGCCCTGGACCTATCCGAACCGCTGCTTCGTCCCGGGCGTGCGAAAGCGTCGGCAAGCCGACGGCGTCTCCGACCCTTCGGAGGCCGCCCGTCAGCTACCCAAATCGTAGCCGCCCTAGGTGCTCTCCTAGGCAACGGTTTTCGAAACGGTGACGCCTTCGCCACAGCCACCCGATCCGGCGGGTGGGTCCGCGAGCCTGTTGGCTAACCTGCAGCCATGGACCACACGACCCCCAGCCACCTCGATCGGCGAGCCTTTCTCGGCGCCATCGGACTCGCCGCGACCGGCCTCGGAACAGCCCAGGCCACGCTTGCGGACGACATCGAGCCCGTTTCTGACATCGACGCAGAGACCTTCCAGCACGCCCAGAAGCTCGCCGGGCTCGACCTGACACCCACCGAGCGGGACCTCATGGCGACCGATTTCGCCGAGCGTGTCGCCGGCTACAAAGCGCGTCGCGCCTTTCAACTCGCCAACGCCACCGGGCCCGCCGGCGTCTTCGATCCGAGGCTCCGCGGCTTCGAGATGCCCAGCCGCAGCGAGGTGCGAATGCGTGAGCCCGCCCCCGGGCCGCTCCCATCGAACGAGGCCGACATCGCCTTCGCGCCCGTCACCAGCCTTTCCCACTGGCTCCGCACCGGCGCCATCACCAGCACACGCCTCACCCGCATCTATCTCGAGCGGCTCAAGACCTACGGCTCCAAGCTGCGGTGCACCGTCACGCTCACGGAGCAGAGCGCCATCGCCAAGTCGCGCCGAGCCGACCGCATGCGACAATCCGGCGTCGACCTCGGGCCGCTCCACGGCATCCCCTGGGGCGCCAAGGACCTCTTCGATACCGCCGGGGTGCGCACCACCTGGGGCGCGGCGCCCTACCAACGCCGCTACCCGGAGACCGACGCCCACGTCGTCGAACAGCTCGACAAGGCCGGCGCGATCCTGGTCGCCAAGCTCTCGCTCGGCTCGCTCGCCTACGGCGACCAGTGGTTCGACGGCGTCACCAAGAACCCGTGGGACCCCGCGCTACAGCAGGGATCCAGCGGATCGAGCGCCGGGTCGGCCGCCGCGACCGCCGCCGGGCTGGTCGGCTTCAGCCTCGGCACCGAGACCTACGGCTCCATCGTCTCCCCGTGCATGCGCTGCGGAACCACCGGCCTCCGACCGACGTTCGGCCGCGTCGGACGAACCGGTGCCATGGCCCTCTGCTGGTCGCTCGATAAGGTCGGGCCGATCACGCGCAGCGTGGAGGACGCAGCGATTGTGCTCGACGCGATCAACGGGCCCGACGCCAGCGACGCCGCCTCCATCGACGCGCCCTTCGAGTTCGACGCCAACGCCGACATCGAGCGCCTCCGCGTGGGATACCAGTCCGAGTGGTTCGAGGGCCCGTTCGCGCGCGATCGCGTCATGCTCGACAGGCTGCGCGACGCGGGCGCCCGCCTGATCAATCTCTCCGAGCGCGACCTCGCGCTGCCCGATTGGCCCTACCAGGCGATGCTGACCTCGCTCTACGCCGAGGCCGCCGCCGCCTTCGAGGAGCTCACGCTCTCCGGCCGAGACGACGAGCTCGCCTGGCAGGACGCCCGCGCCTGGCCAAACACCTTCCGCCAGACCTGGTTCATTCCCGCGGTCGAGCTCATCCAGGCCGAGCGCATCCGTCGGCGTGTCATGGAGATGATGGCGAAGCGCTTCGAGATCGTCGACGTCATCGCCTCGCCCAGCTACGCCGCCAATCTCCTCCTCATCACCAACATGACCGGGCACCCCGGCGTGGTGGTTCGAAGCGGGCTCGACACGAACGGGCGCCCCCACGGCGTCACGCTCTGGGGACGACTCTTCGACGAGGGCAGGCTCTGCAACGCCGCCATGGCGCTCGAGCGTGCCTTCGGCGTCGCGAATCGTCGCCCCCCGGGCTTCGATTGATCGTCGGCGTCAGGGCATCGCCGGGCTCAGCGTGATGGCACGGCCTCGCCGTCGGCGCCGTACGGCCCGTCCGCCGAGAGGCTGCGCATGTGCTCGACCTTGAACGCGTCGGGCGCGAGCCGCCCGTTCACCATCGCGCCGCCCGGCAGCGGCGCGTAGAGCTCGATGCTGATCTGCTCGATCGGCAGCGGGATGCCCTGGATCTTCGGCTGATCGGTCATCGTCAGCGACGCGATGACCATCAACGGCACGCCCTCGGGCACGTGCTCCAACGGCGTCCGCTGCTCCGGGTTCGTCCCGGTCATGCGCAGCATGCGCACATGCGTGGGGTGCCGATACCACCGACGCGCCGCCTCGGCGTTCTCGAACCACGCGAAGATCGCGCTCTTCCCGCTCTGCATGCGCGCCGAGTCAACGCCCAGGCACCCCGGCGTCTCGCGGAGGCCGGCGACGAGCAGCTGTCCCACATCGCCTCCGCCCTGGCCACGCTGCGGCTGCACCAACCCCAGCACCGCGGCGCCGATGGCGACAAGAACGACCGAAGCAAGCACGGCGTGACGATGAGTCCGAGACAACAGCATGATCCATCTCCTTGGCAGGTGGGCGCGAACACACCCAACAACACAGTATTCAGGATTGCTCAATCCGAATACCGGCGTCCGCTGCCCAGGGTTTACCCCGTGCACGCTAGGCTGCTACGGGGTCGCCTCACACGACAGCGGCAGGAGATGGAGCACCATGGACACATTCGACGCGATCTACGGCCGACGCGCCGTCAAGCACTTTGACCCGAACCACACGATGTCGCCCGACGAGGAACGCAAGCTCCTCGACGCCGCCATCCAGTCCCCGACCAGCTTCAACATCCAGCACTGGCGTTTCGTGCTACTCAAGGACACCGAGCTTCGCAAACAGATCCGCGCGGCGGGCAATGACCAGGCCCAGATGACCGACGCCTCGCTGCTCCTGCTCATGACGGGCGACGTCAAGGCATGGACCAAAGACCCCCATCGCTACTGGCAGAACGCCCCCAAGGACGTCGCCGAGTTGCTCGTCAACTGGATGGGGCCCTTCCACGAGGGACGCGAGGAGTTGCAGCGCGACGAAGCGCAGCGCTCCATCGGCATGGCGATGCAGACCATCATGCTCGCCGCCAAGGCGATGGGCTACGAGTCGTGCCCCATGATCGGCTTCGATCTCGACAAGGTCGCCGAGCTCGTCGGCCTGCCCAGCGACCACTGCATCGGCCCCATGATCGCGATCGGCAAGGGCACGAAGGACCCCTGGCCCAAGCCCGGCCAACTCGCGCTCGAAGAGGTCGTCATCACCGATCGATTCTCAACCTGAGCCTCGGCGCCGCGTGAGGATCTCGGCCTCAGAACAGCTTCTTCAGGCCGCCCATGATGTCGCCCGCGTCGAGGCCGTCGCCGTCCTGATCGAGCCCGCTCATCGCGGAGCCGAGGAGGCCCTCTGGGTCGTCGGCGCCCGTCAGCTTGCCCTTGAGTGTGTCCAGCACGGCACCCACGCCGGCCTGGGCCTTGCCCTGATCGCCGCCGACAAGCCCGGCGATCGAGCCGAGGTCGAGCACAGACGCGAGCGACTCGCCCGAGCCACTCCCGAGCAGCTTGGCGACGTTCAGGTCACCCCCCGCGAACATCCCCTGGAGCTTGGCGAGCGCCTCTCGCAAGAAATCGATCGCCTTGCCCTCGGGCAGACCGAGCTTGCTGGTCAGCGTCTCGATGAGTTCGCCCTTGCTGTCGTCGATCAGGTCACCCAGCATGCTCGTCGTCCCTTCGGCACCTTCCACCGCCCGCATGGGAGTGTGACGCATGAATCGTCACTGGGCAACCGTTCTCCGGGCTAGACTCGCGCGGCCGAAAGGAGCCGCCATGAATCGGGTGTTCGTTGTCGCGGGTGTGTTGGTGCTGGGTTCGATCTTGGGCGGCTGCGCCGCCACGGGTATCGCCCTCAAGGAGCAGTTCGGCTACGCCAAACGAGAGCAACTCGTCGACAAGGTCGAGGACGCCCGCGACGAGCAGGCCGAGGCCAAAGAACAGTTCACGTCAACGCTCGATCAATTCAAGGCCCTCACCGACTTCGACGGCGGCGATCTTGAGAAGACCTACCGACGACTCGACAAGGAACTCGACCGCAGCAAGGACGCCGCGGGCGATGTCCGCGGCCGCATCAAGGACGTCGAGAACGTCGCCAACGCGATGTTCCGCGAGTGGCGCAGCGAGCTCAACGAGTATGCCAGCGCCGAGCTGCGGGCCGCCAGCGAGCAGCAGCTGCTCGACACCCAGGGCCGGTACCAGGGCCTGCTCTCGGCGATGAAGCGAGCCGAGGCGACCATGCAGCCCGTGCTCACCGCGTTCAACGACCAGGTCTTGTTCCTGAAGCACAACCTTAATGCCGCGGCGATTGCCTCGCTGGAGACCAGCGTCACCCAGCTCGAGGGCGACATCGATCGATTAATCGCCGAGATGGAGGCGTCGATCGCCGAGGCCGACGCGTTCATCGGCTCGCTGGGCTCAACAAGCTGATCGATCAGCGCGGCGTCGCTAGGGCGCCAGCACGTAGTAGTAGCGATCCGAGGCGATGTTCTGGAACGCGCCGTCGTTCAGGTCGCCATCATCGAACGTCGCGTCCACGCGCCGCATGTACGCCGCGTCCTTCGCGTCGCCGCCATCGAAATGCACACCCACCGCCGCGGTCACGGCCGAGTCCATGTACTCGAAATCCCACACGCCGCCGATCGGTGTGCCGTCCTCCCAGTCGTCGACCTTCACGAGTCCGACAAACTCCGAGGGCAGGTCCCCGCTCCCGCTGTCGGCGGGCCATGTGCCTGTGCGAGCGTTCACCAGCTCGCTGACCTTCACGAAGTTCTGCAGCGTGCTCACGAACGCCTGCCGGCGCGAGTCCTCCGCGGCCTCGCCCCACACCGGGATGACCACCGCGGCCAGGATGCCGAGGATCACCACCACGATGAGCACCTCGACCAGCGTGAAGGCGCTCGACCCGCGGGGCCGATCGTTGGCGAGATGCAATGGGCTGATGGGCACGTCGGACCTCCCGCGGAGCCTCGCTCGCCGCCTCACCGAGAGGGGCTCTCAATTGAAACCATGGCGAAACGACCGACCCCGCGCCAAGTCGGCGTGACAGTTCATCGGTGTGTATCGGTCCGTTGGCGCGGTCTGGTCAACGGGGGCCGCGTCCCTTCCCGCCGCGACCGCTCCGATCCAACATCCGAGCGACCGATAAGCCTCGTGCCCCGCCATCACGGCGATACCATGGCTCCATGCGGCGTGTCACGCTCATCACCACCGGCGGCACCATCGAGAAGACCTACGACGAGGGCACCGGTGCCCTCCAGAACACGCGCTCCATCGTCCACCGCATGCTCCGGCGGCTCCGGCTCACCGACACCGACGTCAACGTCATCGAGCTCATGCACAAGGACTCGTCGCTCATGACCGACGAGGACCGACGCCGCGTCGCCGAGGCCGTGCACGCCGTCGGTGGCTCCACCGACCTCGAGACCGAGACCACCGGCATCGTCATCCTGCACGGCACCGACACGCTCGAGCAGACCGGGCGCTGGCTGCACGCGTTCACCGACCAGCCCCGCGTGCCCATCGTGCTGACCGGCGCGATGCGTCCCTACGAGATGGTCCGCACCGACGCGCTGCAGAACCTCACCGAGGCGATCTTCGCCACCGGACTGCTCGAGCCGGGCGTGTACTGCGTCGCCCACGGGCGCGCGCTGCCCTTCCCGGGCGTCACGAAAGACCGAGCCCGCTCGACGTTCGTCGAGAACCCGGCCTCCAGCGTCACGCGCGACCCCATCTGAACCAGCGCCGATCCTGGCCAGCCCTACCGACCATCACAATCGATCGGGATGTTCCGATCAGTTCCAGCCGTCGTCATCGTCGGGTCGGCCGCCACCCTTGTCGCTGCCTTTGTCGCCACCATCGCCCCACTGCTTGCGTCGGCGTCCGCCGCGGCCCTCATCGGGCGGGGGAGGCGGCCCAAACTCTCCGCCACCACCACCAAAGCCCCCTCCGCCTCCGCCTCCGTAACCACCGCCGCCACCACCACCGCGGTATCCACCTCCACCGCCGCCTCGGTATCCGCCTCCACCACCACCGCCGCGATAGCCGCCACCACCTCCGCCGCCGTACCCACCCCCGCCACCGCGCGGGCGATCCTCTCGGGGTCGGGCCTCGTTCACGACCAGTTGGCGTCCGTCCATGTCGGCGCCGTGCATCTTCTCAATCGCCTCGCGGCCCGCCTCATCGCTTCCCATCTCGACGAACCCGAACCCGCGCGATCGCCCGGTCTCGCGGTCCATGACGACCGCGGCCGACCGAACCTCGCCGATCTGCTCGAAGAATTCTTGGAGCGCCCGCTCGTCCGCTGAGTAGGGGAGGTTCCCGACGTACAGCTTCATCACATGTCTGCCATTGCTCGCCCGAGCCTCGGCTGAACCGCGAATGGGCGCGTCCGGGCTCAACCCGCCCATCCGTGCGGCGTCTCCGCCGCGAGGGCGCGAGTATACCGGACACTGGCGTCTGTGAGACAGCCCAGAGACTCAACGGCGCCGCTCAACGGCTTGGTAGGGGTGGACGAACGCCCGAGGCCGCCGCGAGCGGGGTGCCGGCTCAGCCCTTGACGGACGTGATCTTGACCGCCGTGTACTTCTGGCGGTGGCCGGTCTTCCGCTTGTAGCCCTTCTTGGGCTTGAACTTGTGGATGTAGAGCTTCTGGCCCTTGACCCGGCCTTCGGTCACCTCGGCCGAGACGCTGGCGCCGTCGACGTAGGGCTGCCCGACTTTCGCCGACCCGCCCTCTTCGCCGATCACGAGGACCTTGTCGAAGGTGATCGCCGTTCCCGGCTCGGTCTCGCCGCCGCCGTGCAGGTCGATCAGGATTTCCTCACCCTCGACGACCTTCCGCTGGCCGCCGGACTCCTCGATGATGGCGTACATGGGACGCTCCAAAGCTCTTCATCCACGCGGGCGATAGGGGCGGGGCAACGCCCCGTCTTGGGGCCCGGTCCGCGGTGGGCGGAGATGGTAGGCCGCTAGCCGATCGGGGGGAAGGAGGGCGGGCGCGGGGGCTATCGAGGCTCACCCCACTCCATCCCCAATTGACGTGTCCGTGGTCGTGCTGCTGCGTGCAGTTGGCCGACTAGCGCTCGGGGCGACCGGCGGCCAGACGCGCCGCCCACTGCACACGCAGACACAGTCCATGGTCATCGATCGTCGGCCACCCATCCCCCACGATCGGCGCCGCGAACCAGCGCTCAAGCGCGGCCCACTGCGCCTCCCCCAATGCCTCGAACGTGCTCGCCAGGGCGTCAATCTGCTCGCGGCTGCGCGTCGCCATCGCCTCGCGCACGCCGCCGTCGTCCCAGATCGGCCACTCCCGTTCGACCGCTCGCATGGCGTCCATCGCCGCCGCGAACGCCGCACACGGAGCCCTTTGAGTCGGCGCCGCCTCAGGTGACGACAGGGCCCGGCGCGTCACGCCCCGGCCTTCGCCTGCTTCGCCTGCCGATCCGCTCGCTTGCGCGCGCCCTCGTCGAGCAATTTCTTCCGCAGCCGCACGCTGCTCGGCGTCAGCTCGACCAACTCGTCGTCCTCGATGTACTCGAGCGCCTCCTCAAGGATCGGACGCTTGGCCGCCTTGAGCGTGACCGTCGCCTCCTTGGTCGAGCTGCGGATGTTGTTGAGCTGCTTGAGCCGCGTGATGTTCACCGGCAGGTCGTTGTCGCGGTTGTGCTCGCCCACCACCTGACCGGCGTAGACCGAGTCGCCCGGCTCGACGAACAAAAACCCGCGGTCGTGCAGGCCCTCGACCGCGTGGGCCGTGACCTGTCCGGACTCGGTCGCGATTAGCACGCCGTTGGTCCGGCGCGGGCGCTCGCCCGCCAGCGGCGCCCACTTCTCGAACCGGTGGTTCACGATCGCCTCGCCCGCGGTCGCCGTCAGCAGCTTGCTGCGCAAGCCAATGAGCGCACGGCTCGTGATCTCGAACGACAGGTGCATCGTGCTCTCGCCACGCGGCTCGCTCTTGGTGAGCAACCCCTTGCGCTCGCCGACGAGCATCATCACCGACCCGCTGGCCCCGGTCGGCACGTCGACCGTCAGCGTCTCGACCGGCTCGTGCGTGACGCCGTCCTCCTCGTGCAGCAACACCTGAGGACGCCCGATCGAGACCTCATACCCCTCACGCCTCAGCTCCTCGTTCGAGGAGCTGAG
>JBCAXI010000067.1:0-10596 GCA_038534175.1 Planctomycetota bacterium
GCGAGCCACGGGTCGTCGCCGTTGCCCCACGGCACGAACCGGTTGATGGCGCCGGTGCGGTTGGGGTTGGCCTGGTCTTCGACCGAGCGGAGATCCCAGCGCGTCCACGGCGCGTCCCACGTCTCGATGCGATCGGTGTCGTCGGGCGCGTTGGTGGGGATCGTCCAGCCGATCTCGTCGAACGGCGCCGTCACGTCGTTGGAGATCACATCGAGCAGATAGCCCTGGACCTCCTCGACAACCTCGTCGACCCGGCCACTCTGGCTCACGGCACCGCCGAGACGCCGATCGGAGCGCCCCACCGACACGTACGCCACCGCAATGACCGAGAGCAACGCGAGCGTGCCCACGACCACCACGAAGAAGTTGCCGCGACGCGACACCGGCGCGGCGCCGGCGCGGTCTCGCAACGCGAGCGGCCCACGCCAACGGCGTCGAACAGGAAGCCCACGATCAGAACTCTTCTTGCCGTTCAAACCAAACATCAGCCACCTCCAAGGCGGTCCGGGCGGACCGTCGCGGTCCACCGCTTGCCTCGCTCGCGTCGCCCACGCCCCCGCGGGCAACGCATCCCCATCCCACACCCCCGAGCGCCCACGCGCCTCAGCCCACGACCCAACGCCGAGCGCCCCCGCGCGACGTCGAGCCCCACCGTGTCTACAGCTCCGGACCGGCCGGAACGTCGAACACGTACTGGAACGTCTCTTCCACCGACAGGTCGCTCGGATCGGCCAGCGTGAACGTCACGCGGATCAGCCGCGGCCACGCCATGGGCACCGCCAACGGCGCGTCCGCGGGTAGCAGCGCGCCAGCCTGCGGGTACGTCAGATCCAAACGCCCGAACGTGCAGGTCAGCGCATCCAGCGACAACTCGGTCGGCGGCGGGGCCTGGAGGCCGTAGATCAGCGAGGACGACACCACGTGGTCCTGCACGACCATCGATGGATGGCTCTCGAACGGCTGGTACGCCCCGACGGGTGGCTCGCCGCCGATCCAGTCCCCGCCGGGATACCGCGTGATGTGCGCCGGCTCGAGCGTGGTGAAGTCATCGGTCACGGTCGAGCCGTACCAGACGAGCTCGCCCTCGCGGCGCGAGTGCGTTCCACCGGTCGCGTAGAACTCCTCGGTGTACGTCTGCCCAAACGACCACTCGACGATGAACTCGGTGCAGCGCACCGCGAGATTCGACATGGACAGCGCGAGCTGATCGCTGCGAGCGACCTCGATCGCGAGCGGGCCCACGCCAGGCGCCGCGCCGGACGTGATATCGCCCCCCGAGTCCGTGATCACGGCCTCGAATGCCGTGGGCTCGAGCTCGGCGCGGATGCGCTCGCCGCGGGGCGTGCCGTTGGGCGAGACCACCAGCGAATACGCCGGCAGCAGTTGCTCCATCCAAGCGCGCATGGTCGAGAGCCGGTTCTGGCTCGGCGTGCTGCCGACCCGCAGGTCGCCCCACGACGTGCCCGAGGCCGACGTCAGGAATCGCCCAATCGTTGTCTCCAGCGGCACACTATTGATCGGCGAGACGCCCGGCGGCAACGGCATGACGCCCGTCGGCGCGGTCTGCGTCTGATCGATGGGCGGGTACGCATTGAGACGATCGATGACGCTCGCGGTCTCGTCGAATGTTGTCAGCGCGATGTCGACCAGGCCGCTCTCGAAGCGGGGGCTGAGCGTGTCGCGCTCCGTGCGCACCGTGGCGGTCAGCTCGCTCGATTGGCCGGCAAGATTGCGCAGCACGTCTCGGAACAAGAATCGCACGGCCGGCTGCCCCTGATACACGAGCGTCGTGTTGTTGGTGGGCGTGCCATTGGGGAACGTCGCGTTGAACGGGTCCTGGTCCGGCGTCGAGATCGGCGGGCCCGAGCCGAACAGGTCCTCGCGCGCCTCGGTGGTGTCGGGCAGCGTGTCGCTCGGGGGCGCCAGCAGCGTCACGTGCCGAAGCAGCGTCCAGTCGCCCGCGAACTCATTCGGATTCTCGTCCTCGGCGACCCCGAGGCCGCGATCGTCCGCGTCGGCCTCGATGCGCGAGGTGCCGGGCCCGTACTGCACGTCGGCGTCGTAGTAGTACGGCGCCAGGGCCAGGCTCCGCAGGTCATCGCCCGGCTCGGGCAACCGAGCCTTGCGTCCGTGCCCGTAATAGACCCGCGCCTCGCTCGAGGTCACGGCCAACGAGGCGTGCAGCGGCTGGCGGGCCGACTCGAAGTCGCCCTGCGCGAAGAACACGATCTCGTCGATCCGGCGCAGCCGTGGCTCGGCGTCGTCGAGCGACGAGCCCACGCCGTCGAACGCGCTCGAATCAGGATCGGCCTCGACGTCCTCGCTCATCGGATCCGCCTGGGCGAACTGCTGGCGGATGACGAGGTAGCCCTCGCGATTCATGCGGCGGAAGTCCTCGCGCATTTGCCGCTCGATGATCGCGGCGGTCTGCGCGAACCGGCTGATCTGCCGCCCGCTGGAGACCACGTCGGAAAAGGCGCCGAAGATGCTCGCCAGACCGACGCCCACCACCGCGATCACACCGACCGCGACCAGCGTCTCGATCAGGGTGAAGCCCGACCCCGACGCGGCCCGACCCGACACACGACGCATCGCTTGGAGCGGATTCATGGCCGCACCTCCAGATCCACGATCGCGATGCCCGCGGGGGGGATCGGCGAGTAGATCGCCGCCTCGTAGCCTCCATACGACGCGAAGGCCGTCAGATCAGGCACGGGCAACGCCGGACGCACACGCACCGCGACCTCGTCCTGTGTCAGTGTCACCGCGTCCGACTCGGTGGCGCCAAGCACCACATGCGTGCTCAACCGATTGGTCACGCGATCGTGCACCACCAGCCGTTGCCCGACACGAGTGATGAGCGAGCTCTTGTTAGACGGCCAGTCACCGTGATCGCTCAGATCGAGCACGAGCACGTCGGCCTGCTCCCGCTCCCGGTTGATCTGGAACATCTTGATGAAGCTCAGCGTGGCCGGCAGGATCGGGGCGTACTCGCCCGTGCCGTCGCCGGTCGGGCGTCCGCTGTCGTTCACCGCGATCGGCACGCGTCGCTCCGTCGCCGACACGCCGAAACGCTCGAGCAGCACGTCGGCCAATCGGAGGCGTCCGAGGTCCGTGTCGTCGTCGCGCGAGCGATTGGGGATTCGGATGTTCAGGTCGATCGACCGCAGGAACACCACCGCCTGAAGGGTGTCGTCGTTCGGCCGAAAGAGCACGAAGTCCCAGACGTACTCAGGATCGGGCCCGTTGATCTCGGGCGGCGGGATCATCCGCTGAGCGAGCGCGATGTCGACCTCTGTGTTGGCGCCGCCGCCCCAGTCGAACTCCATGTCGCCCGTCGCGGGATCCAACCAGTCATTCACGTCGTCAAACGGCGCGGTCGGCATCGACTGATTACTCGGCAGAAAGAAAAACTCCATCGCCGACGGCGATTGCTGATCGACAAAGCGCGACCAGCGCGAGCCGTCTTCGTATCCCGGATCAGTCGGCGCCACTCCCTGGTTGGGATCCACCGTGCCAAGCGCCCGATTCGCCCGGAGCACGGCCTCGGCCTGCGCGAGCGCGGACGGTGCTTCCATCTGCGTGATCGCCAGGCGCTGCTCGCGGATCACCACGGGAAACACCGCGCCGAGCCCGAGCAGACCGATCGCCAGCACCGTGATCGCGATGAGGATCTCGATGAGCGTGAACGCGCTCCGAAGCATCTGGCGTTGGGTCCGTCGGGCGGGCCTCATTGCGTGTCTCCCCCCACCTCGCGCAGCGAGCCCGAGGACTGGTCCACCGTGTAGAGCCGCGAGTCCCGCGTCTCGTCCTCGGGCAGCTCGTCGCCGGAGTCCACGTCGCGCCCCTCGATCCAGTTCGAGATGGCCTCCGCGGTGATCGTGTTGTTGTCGACGTACTCGGGCGTCCAGTCCGTCGTCTCGGCGAGCGCGAGCGTGCTGTTGCCATCGGCGCGATCGCCGCGCGCGTAGATCGTGCGGGTCACCGGGTCGAGCCGCTCGCCGCCCAGGCCATTGGCCAGATCGATCTCGCGGTACAGCGCAACCTCGCGGGCCGGCCCGGCCAGCACCGTGTCGATCGACTCGTTGCCCAGCAGCCGGGACAAATCGTTGTTGAGCGTCTGACCACCACCGAAGTTCCCCCGCACGCGATTCACAAATCGGATCTTGTCGGTCGAGTCGTCGGCGCGGTAGTCCTCGTACGGCGCCGTGCGCCGGAAGTCGATCCAAGGCGACGGATCGATCAGCAGCACGGGTTCGAGGGCGCCCGTCGCCGGGCGCCCGCTGCCCGCGCGGAAGCGGAGCACGAACGACTGCCGCGCGTCGCCGTTGTCGCCATCGTTGCCGTCGTAGAACGCGGTCTCCGGGAAGACCCACTGTCCGCGGCCTCGCTCGGGTCCCGCTGGACGGATGGTGTCCTCGAAAAGCTGGTCCGGCTCGGCGCGGAGCACGCCGCTAGGAATGTAGCCGCGGGCGCTCCAGCCTCTGGGGAGATAGAACGGCTCGGTGATCGGATCGGGCACGAAGAGCTCGCGCGTGATCTCGCCGCCGGCGCCGTCGTCATCGACGATCGTCCCCGCCGAGACCATGACTTGCATGCGGACCTGGCCCGAGAGATCGAAGAAAAACGCGAGCGCGGTGTCGCCGCCGGTGACGGTGCGCACCGCCGCGTCGCGCGCCGCCGCCACCGCGACCTGCAACTGCGTGTCGGAACGCGCCTGGCTCGCCGACCGCAGCATCGAGTTGAACGCCGGCACGGTCAACGCCATCAGCACCACCACGATGCTGATCACGACGAGCAGCTCGGACAGGGTGAATCCCCCGCGCTCCCTCGGCGATGGACGGCGTGAAGGCGAACGAACTGAGTGGCGAGGCTCGATCACGGGCCTACCTCCAGGACGTTGTCCTCTCGGGCGTCGGCCTCCAACGCCGCGGGCGAGCCGAGCGAGCCGCCCGTCGCGTTCGCCAGCCGCTCGGCGCCCTCGGTCGCCAGATCGCCGAACACCCCGTCGGAGCCGGGCAGCACGATGGCCCACTCGGCGCCGCGGAGCCGCGTGTTATCAACACGCACGACGCGATCGGAGTCCTCGCTCTCGAACTCGGTGTTCGCCCCACCGACTACATCGGGGATGTTGAGCTGCGTCAGCTCGTCGTTGTCATCGAACAGCTTCTTGGTCTCGCCCTCGCGCCCTTGCAGCCAGCGGTAGTACCGAATCGGCGTGCCCGTGCGCGTGCGAAGCTCGTAACGCCCCTGCGTGCGATCGACCTCGACGAGCTCCAGACCGGTCTGCCCGACCGCGAGATATGGACCGAAAGTCTGCACCCCGGCGAATCCGCCCCGCGCGGTGACCTTGGTCGTGCCCGGACCATCGACGCCATCTACCGAAGCGGGCAGCGCGCCGGCGAGGTAGTACGCGATCGAGTAGTCGCTGAATCGCATATCCGCGGCCGCTCCCATGTTGTGAGAACGAAGCCGCCCGCCGCCCGACGACCAACCCCGAAGGTAGTCGCGGTCCGTCGCCTCGCGGTTCGCCAGCGACGTGCTGAACGTCACCGGCCTGTCCTCGTCATCGAGGGGATGCTCGTTCTGGAACACCTGGCTGTCGTACCGGTTCGCCTCGTACCGCCCCGCGACCGGCGTGTTCGACGTCACGCTGACGTCCTTCACCAGCGGCGGCACAAAGCCGAAGTCGTTCTCGAACTGCACGATGCCCGTCTTGATCGCCCGGGCCGTGCTCTGGTCCACGGCGCCCCGAGCCGCCTGCCTTGCCACGCTCAGGCCCACGATGCTGATCGAGATCAGCAACGCGATGATCGCGATGACCACGAGCAGCTCGATCACCGAGAACGCGGGCGCCACGCGAGCGTTGGCTCGTGCCGGGGCTTCGAGATGTGGCGTCGCTTGCGCGTGCACGGCTTGTCCTTCCGCTTGGCGTGCGATCGGCGCCATTCAGAGCGCCAACGCACGGCTCGGCTGGTGGGTGGCCCGATTCAGACGCCGCCGCCCTGCAGCGACTCGATCATCGAGACCATCGGCATGAACATCGCGACCACGATCGTGCCGACCATGCCGCCCAGCACCACGACCATGAGCGGCTCGAGCAGCGAGAGCAGCGCTGCCACGGCGACGTCGACTTCCTCGTCGTAGTTGTCCGCGATCTTCATGAGCATGGAGTCGAGCTCGCCCGTCTCCTCGCCCACGTCGATCATGTTCACGACCAGCGGGTCGCACGTCTTGCTCTCGCGCAGCGGTACCGCGAACGTCTCGCCCTCGCGGATCGAGTCGTGCACGTTGCCCAGCGCTTTCTCGTAGACGTAGTTGCCCGATGTTTCCTTGGTGATCGTGATCGCCTCGAGGATCGGGACGCCCGCGCTGATCAGCGTGCCCAGCGTCCGAGTGAACCGCGCGACCGACGTCTTCCTGATGATCGTGCCGAACACCGGCACCTTCATCATCGCGATGTCCGTCACCGCGCGCCCCGGACCGGCCTTGCGGACCAGCGTCCAGAGGATGCCGATCGCGAACGGCGCCGCGATGATCACCACCACGCCCGGCACCGACTGGCCCGGGTTGGCGCCCGCGACCCAGCGGCTGGCGTTGATGAGCCCGAGCGTGAGCCCGGGCAACGCCACACCGAAGTCCGTGAAGATCTCCTCGAACTTCGGAATGATGAACAGCATGATGAACGTGAGGATCGCCACCGCGACCAGCACGACCACCACCGGGTAGACCATCGCGCCCTTGATCTTCCGCTTCAGCCGCTCGGCCTTTTCCATGAACTCGGCGAGCCGCTGCAGGATGATGTCCAGCACGCCGCCGATCTCGCCGGCGTTCACCATCTTGACGTAGAGCTTGTCGAAGGCCTTGGGGTGCTTGGCCATCGCCTCCGAGAGCGACGACCCACCCTCGACCTCCTCGCACACGCCCACGAGCGTGTTCTTCATGATGCCCGGCTTCATCTGCTGCTCCAGAATCTGCAGCGATCGCAGCAGCGGCAGGCCCGCATCCTGGAGGGTCGAGAGCTGGCGGGTGAACATCGTGAGTTGCTTCTTCTTGACGCCGCCGATCGCGATGCCGCCGCCGCCCTTCTTCTTCTTTTTCTTCTTCGCCGGCGCGCCCTCGGCCCCCGCCACGCCGGCCTTCTTCACCTTCTGCTCTCGCACCGCGGTGGGAAAGTAGCCCTGCGTCTTGATGCGCTGGATCGCCTCCTCGCTGGAGGTCGCCTCGATGGTGCCCTTCTGCGGCTTGCCCGCAGCGTTCAGGGCCTCGTACGCAAAGGTCGCCATGACTGCTCCTCGCACCCCGCCTCCCGGGCGGCGTGGTCTCGAACCCACACGGGGCTCAGTCGTCCATCACCGTCTCACGAACGACCTCGTCGATCGTGGTCTGGCCCTCGTAGATCGCCAGGAGGCCCGACTCGCGCAGCGAACGCATGCCGGTCTTCCGGGCGTGCTCGCGCAGCACGGCCGTGCTCGCGTTCCGCATGATCATCTCGCGCAGCGCGTCGTCGATGATGAGGATCTCGAACAACGCCATGCGCCCCTTGTACCCCGACTTGTTGCACGCATCGCAGCCGCCACCACGAGAGAAAACACGACCTCGCACGTCGTCCATCGTGAGCTGGAGCTCCATGAGCTCCTCCTCCGTCGGCTCGTACTCCTCCTTGCACTTGCGACAGATCGTGCGCACGAGGCGCTGGGCCACCACGCCCTCCATCGTCGCCGTGAGAAGAAAGGGCTCGAGCCCGAGGTCCACCAAGCGAATGACCGAGCTGGGCGCGTCGTTCGTGTGCAGCGTCGAGAGCACCAAGTGGCCCGTGAGCGAGGCCTGCACGGAGATCTGCGCGGTCTCGAGGTCGCGGATCTCGCCGACCAGGATCACATCGGGGTCTTGACGCAAGAACGATCGCAACGCCTTGGCGAACGTCAGTCCGACCTCGGGGTTCACCTGCACCTGGCAGAGTCCATCGATGTCGTACTCGACCGGGTCCTCACTGGTCAGGATCTTGGTCTCGATGTCGTTGAGCTCGGCGAGGGCCGCGTACAGCGTCGTCGTCTTGCCCGAGCCCGTCGGGCCGGTCACGATCACGATGCCGTTGGGTTTCTTGATCAGCTCGCGGAACGTCTCGAGATCATCCTCTCGGAACCCGACTCGGTCGAGCGACAGCTCGACGTTCGAGCGATCCAGCACACGCATCACCACGCTCTCGCCGTGCATCGTCGGCAACACCGCGATACGCAGGTCGACCGGCTTGCCGCCGATCTTCAGCTCGATGCGCCCGTCCTGCGGCAGGCGGCGCTCGGCGATGTCGAGGTTCGCCATCACCTTCACGCGGCTCGTGATCGCCGCGCCGAGGTGCTTGGGCGGCGGCACCATCTCGTACAGCACGCCGTCGATGCGATACCGCATCTTGAACTCGCTCTCGAACGGCTCGAAGTGGATGTCCGACGCCTTGTCGCGGATCGCCTGGAGCAGCACGAGGTTCAGCAGCTTGATGACCTGGTTGTCTTCCGCGGCCTCCATGACCGCGTCCAGATCAATCGAGTGCTCGCCCGCCAACGACTGGAACTTGTCGTCCGACGCGATGTCGCCCATCGCCTCGGCGATCGACTCGGTCTTCGAGTAGTGCTCCTGCAGCAGCTCGTCGATGATCGACTCGTCGCCCACCACCGCCTCAACGTTAAAGCCCATCAGCAGGCGCAGGTCGTCGACGGCGCGAAAGTTGTCCGGGCTCTTGAGGGCGATCTTCAGGCGCTTGCTCGTCGGGTTGTACTCGATCGGCACGACCTGATACGCGTTGGCGTTGTCGGCGGGAATCGCCGCGATCGCCTCCTCTGAAATCTCGATCGAACCGAGGTCGACGAACCGCATGCCCGCCTGGCCCGCCAGCGCCGCCTGCACGTCGGACTCTTGGCAATACCCCAACTCGATCAGCAACTGCCCAATCGGCGCCTTGCGGGTCTTCTGCACCGCGATCGCCTCGTGCACCTGCTCACGCGTGACCTTGCCCATCTTGGTCAGCACGCGGCCGAGTTTGCGGCCCTTGAGCTCTTCGGGCGCAGGCATACCCGCGACGCCACCGCTCCCAGAACCTGTTCCAGAACTCGCTCGGCTCATCGTCGCCCTCCGCAGCGACACCACCACGCTTGAATCACCCGAGCAGGGACGATGCCTTCCAGAAACCAGCTTCGGTTCCCACTTCCGGCTCCGACACCCATTCGGTCCACCACCCCTCCGACCATTCGGCCGAAGATAGCGTGCTGTTGCCGCAATGCAATCCGAATTATCAACCGTTTATGTCAAGACATCTGGATCTTGGCATTTACAATCAGCCTTCTCCTGAACCTGGATCATCCGAGTCTAGTTCGGTTCGGCCCACTGTCTGGCCGATCTTGTGGACCTTGTCTCTCAAGTCACCCGGATTCTTGCTCTTGTCGATCATCTCATCCGCCGAGATCATGCCCTTCGAGTACAGCGACCAGAGGTGGTCATCGAGGAGCTGCATGCCAAACCGCTTGCCCGTCTGGATGGCCGAGTCGATGCGGAAAGTCTTGTTGTCGCGAATGAGGTTGGCAATGGCCGGGGTAATCACCAGGAACTCATAGGCCGCGACCATGCCCTTGGTGTCCATGCGGCTGAGCAACGCCTGGCTGAGCACCGCGATCAACGCCGTGGAGAGCTGGACTCGGATCTGGTTCTGCTGGGTCACCGGGAAGGCGTCCACCAAGCGGTCGATCGTCTTGGCGGCGCCGGTGGTGTGTAGCGTGCCGAACACCAAGTGGCCCGTCTCGGCCGCCCGCACCGCGGCCTCGATGGTCTCGAGATCTCGCATCTCGCCCACCAGGATGCAGTCAGGATCCTGACGCAAGGCTCGTCGCAGGGCCTCGGCGAAGTTGGGCACGTCGTTGCCCACCTCGCGCTGGTTCACGATCGACTGCTTGTGCTGGTGGTAGTACTCGATCGGGTCTTCCATCGTGATGATGTGCCGATCGAGGTTCATGTTGATGTAATCGATCATCGTCGCCAGCGTGGTCGTCTTGCCCGAGCCGGTTGGCCCGGTGACGAGGAACATGCCGCGGGGGCGCCGAATGAGCTCCTTGACGATCTCGGGTAGCCCGATCTGGTCGAAGCTGAGCAATCGACTTGGAATCTGACGAAGCACGATCGCGAGGTCGCCGCGCTGGCGGAACACGGACACGCGGAATCGGGCCGCCTCGCCATACGCGAAGCCAAAGTCGGTGCCGCCCTCTTCCTGGAGTTCTTGCTGGTTGCGCTCGGGCGTGATGGACTTCATCAGCGAGACCATGTCGTCGGACTCGAGCACCTTGGTCTGCAGGTTGCGCAGCGAGCCGTGCAAGCGGATGGTCGGCTGACGCCCCACCGTGAGGTGGAGGTCGCTGCCGCCGAGCTTCACGACGGTGTCGAGCAGGCGGTCGATCTGCATGGTGGACATGTTGGGTCGCTCCCTCGGACGCGCCGCGGCGTCCGCCTCGGTTCACTCGATGGAATCAGTCGTCGGTCTGCGTGACGCGGGCGATCTCTTCGGGCGACGTCACGCCGTTGAGGATCTTGATCTTCCCGTCGCCCACCAGGATG
>JBCAXI010000068.1:0-10529 GCA_038534175.1 Planctomycetota bacterium
GGCGCCGGAGTACGGCTCGCCGACCAGGTTCCCGTTCGCGTCCACCAGGTACAGCGTCACCGAGTCCAACGCCGGCAATCGCGTGCCGAGGTTCACACTCAGGGCGCCCGGGGCCTCGATGTCGAGCGTCCACTCGATCCGGTCGCCCGGCAGCGCGGCGACCGAGCCGTGAGCGCGAGGCGAGAGGCTGACCTCGCCCGGGATCGCGAACCGCGTGGGCCGACCGGCCTGCTGGGCCCTCCCCTCGGCTTCGGCCAACGACGCCGCATCGATCGGCGCCAAACGCACCCATCCATCGCCCGACTCAGCCAATCGCGTCTGCGCGGTATCGATCCACGCGACGCCATCGACGATTCCTACATGGTCGCCACCCGCGTGCCCCGCCTGCGCAAGCGCAGGAGCCGACACACCGATGGCACACAACACACAATGGCCCGCAACGGAGCTGCGACGCATCCGCGTTCCTCCGGGTCGTCGCGGCGAGGAATCTCTCTCTCCTCACCGAACGCCTCGTGGCGTCCCGAGACTCGCCCGGAACACCTGCCCTCAGTCCTCCCGGCCTCGCGACACGTTCGACGCGCGGCCGGGCCCCTGCCCACCCCTGGGCGACTCGACGGCCCTGTTCGACGCAAGACACCCAGTTTAGGTGGTTGCGTCGCCGTCGTAGCTCAAAACTAGTACATAAATCGAAGGATGCCAGCGATCTTGGGCGGCATCCCCCTGTTATGGGCTATATCCCGCGTGAACGCAGGCGGCTTGGTAGTTCTGGTCCTCCAAAAACCGAGCCGCAAGGTCCGGGTCAACGGCACGACGGGTAAGAGGACGGATCTGAGCCGATGGGCCCGTGCCCCCTCGGCTCCCCGTGGTATCCCCAGTAATCGTCGTGTACCGTCGCCAGCCATCCATCCATGCCGGGTCGTACCGCACGCCCAGCGACCCGCACATCCGCTTCAACGCCGGCGCGGGTTCCACACAAAACTGTTCGTAACGCAGACCGTCGCTCCCGGCGGCCTCGGCGAAGGCGGCACAGCCTCGCAGGTACGCCTCGAGGCGCAGTGCGCCGTGGATCACCGCCAGCCGACGCAGGCTGAGCCACTGGTCGGCCGGGTGCCGTGTGGTGAACGCGTGGCGCGTCTCCAGGCCCGCGTCGTGCAGCACGCGCGTGAGCACGCTGGTCATCGGCGGATGCTCGATCCAGGGCGCGCCCATGTAGTCCAGGTGCGACCACTCCCGAAGCACCAGCGTCTTGCCCCGCGCCCGGGCCCGACGCGCCAGCATCGCGATCGCCTCGGCGAAGCCCGGGTCCATCGACTCGAGCGTGCGCACCTCCGACGCCTCGACGAGTCCGAACCAGTCGTGCGCCGGGTGGAGCGGGCCGAACGGGCGCATCGCTTGCCCGCCGGCCCAGGGGTGGATCTCGCTGAGCAGCAGCACCTTGGGCATCGAGCCGAGGCACTTGCTGATGAGCGTGCCGCCCGAGCGGGCGAGATGGTGGAGGATCGGGATCGGCGGCGTCTCGCTCACGCGCCGCCCGTCTCCGTGAAGAAGCCCGCGGTGCGGAGCAACGCGAGCGTGAGCGTCATCGCGACGAACAACCCCGAGGAGAGCTGGAAGGGAATGTCCTTGGTCGCGAGCACGGTCGGGTCGTCGTAGTCCCCGCGCTCGAGCAGGGTCATCGCGCGGAAGAGCCCGTACGTCGCGGGCAGCATGGTCAGCCAGAGCAGGTTGAAGCCGTGCGTGTAGCCATCCTCGCGCGTCTGCACGTAGCCGGCGTAGGTGATGAGCGTCGCGACGGCGGTCACCACCACCGCCATGCGCAGGAGCTCGTCGGAGTAGGCCAGCTGCACCTTGCGGGCGCTCGACGCCTCGGCACCCGCGGCGGCCATGGTCCGTCGCTCGCCCAGCCTCTTGCCGAACGCGAGGAACATCGCGACGAACAGCGTCACGTTCAGCAGCCAGGTCGAGGGCTCGACGCCCGCCGCGGCGCACCCGCCCAGCGTGCGGAGCACGAAACCCAGGCTCAGCAGCAAGACGTCCAGGATCGCCAGCCGCTTGAGACCGGCCGAGTACAGCAGCACGTTGACGGTGTAGATCACCACCGTCGCGCCGGTCGCCAGCCGCTGGTCGGCACCGACCAGCAGGAGTGTGAGCAGCGAGGCGACGAAGAGGGCCGCGGCGTAGATCGTCGCGAGCCCCGGCGCGACCAGCCCGCTGGCGATGGGCCGCTTCTTCTTCCGCGGGTGCGTCCGGTCGAGCTCGCGGTCGGCCAGGTCATTGACGACGTAGCAGCCCGACGCCGCCAGCCCGAAGGCGACGAACGTCGCGATCACGTCGAGGTAGGGGATGTCGAATCCGTCGGCGAGCGCGTAGGTCGGCCCGATGAACACGAACGCGCCCTTGAGCCACTGCTTGGGGCGGGCGAGGCGCACCAGCCCGAGCGCGATCGCGATCGGCGACGGCGCACCGGACGTGGTCTCGGAGGATGGATCCGCGGGCGCGTCGGGCACGCCGGAGTCTACGGATTAGGCGTCGGCGTGTTCAGGCCCGGCTCCGTGCCCACACGGTGCGCGAACTCGATGAGATCGAGATCGTCGCGATCGGTGTCGCCGTCGCCGTCAAAGTCGAACGGCTCGGCGTGCGCGCGGTGCAGGTCGTCGATGTCGAGACGCCCGTCGGCGTCGCGGTCGTAGGTCGGCCGCTCGGTCGGCGGCGGGGCCAACGCGTCGAAGGCGTCGAGGTCTGAGGCGGTCGCGAACCCGCCGGGGCCGACGAGCCCGCGGACGCGCACGCCGCGCACCATGACCGTGCTCGACAGCTCGAGGTCGATGATCTGGAAGGGAACGAGCGGATCGAGCGGCTCGGCCTGCGTGACGCCGTCCGGCGGCGTGACCCACGAGCCACCGATAAGGAGCTCGAGCTGGAGCGATGTAAACCAGCCGCCTTCCACGCCGTTGTTGGCGAGCGTGAAGTGGTCGCCCTCGGTGAACCGAACCACGCGGCATGGCACATCCTGGGCATACGTCACGCTCAGCACGAGCTCGTCGCCCTCTGACTGTCCCGAGCCCTGGCTCGAGTAGTAGCGGCGGTTCGACTCGAAGTGCTCGCCATCGAGGAAGTCCACGTCGAGCGCGGTGCGCAGGAAGGCGGGGTTGCCGATGACGTTGGCGACGCCGCCGGTCGTGGGCGACGCCGCGACGTTGTCGCTCCCGACGGGCACGAACCCCGCGAGCGTCTGGGCCAGGTTCGCCGAGCGTCGGGCGAGGCGCGTCGTGGCGACGCGATCGCTCCGTCGCGCGCCCGGCGCCTCGGGCGACAGGGCGGGCGGCAGCACCAGCCAGGCGTCGGTCGCCGCGGCGCCGCCGGACGCGACCACCGCGCTCGCCACCAGCGGCATCATGCGTTCGGCGAGCAGCGTGAGCGTGTCCTGCGCTTCGGGATCGCCCGGCAGGTAGTCGGGCATATTGTCGCGCGTGCGGTCGATGTCGTAGCGATCGCTCAGGCCCGTCGCCGGGTAGTCGGGATGCGTGGCGAACGCGGCCTCGACCGCGTCGTCGCCCAGCATGAGCCCGAGCGCGCCGGCGATCGTCGCCGTGCCGTTGTCGCTGTCCCACCCGGTGAGCGAGCCGATGCGGATGGTGTCGGGCAGGTCGCCCTGGCCGTAGAGCAGCGCGATCAGCCCGCCGGCGAGATTGACCGCCGACTCGGTCCACCCGCGGTAGACGTAGCCGTTCGCCGAGGCACTCAGTTGGAAACGGTGGTAGACCAGATCGCGCGTGCGCTCCCAGTCCGTCGGATCGGGGTTGGCGAGGTAGTCGGCCAGCACGGTGTCGGCGACGTCGCCCGCCTTGGACTCGGCGGGGATCCACGCGCGGGCCTCGGTCAGCAGCCAGACCATCTGGTCGGCGGGCGAGAGCGCCTCGGGCACCAGCGGCGCGAGCGCGTAGATCGCAACGTACAGCTGCGACGCGTGGGCCGCGTGCCCCGTGGCGGTCGCGAGAATCGCGGGCTCGGCCGCGGCGAGCGCCTCATCGACCATCCCGGGATACACCGCGCCGAAGATCTCGGTGGTGAGCTGTGCATCGATCTTGAGCCGGTGCACGTTGGCGCCGGAGAGCGCGGTCGTGGGCGTGCGCATGCCGCGCCCCATCAGCCCGCGAGCCCGCTCGTTGCTCACCCAGATGAAGCGGTTGACGTGGTCGATCCAGCCCTGGCTGAGGCGCTCGGGCGAGAGCGCGATCGAGCCGGAGTCCGCGAACGCCTCGTCCATCAGGTGGACGTAGACGTACTCGATATCCGTGTCGTCGTCGGCGGGCCAGGGGTCGAGATCGAGCACGAAGTCGACCGGCCCCGTGCCGATGGGCGGGGCCCAGTCGACGTCGGTGTAGAACGGCGCGTCGCGCCGATCGCCCTCGGTCTGGAGGCCCGTCCAGTTCGCGACGCATTGCGCTAGCCAGAGGCCGCGCAGGCGCGATTGGTAATCGTCCCACGCCAGCGCTCGCGAGGGCGGCCCCGCCAGCGCGGGCGAGGCCAGCATCCCCGCCGACAGTGCTAGCACCGCCACGACATACATACTGCAGCGACGCATCTCGATCCCTCCCGCGGGTACGGTAGCGCTCTCCGGCGAATCACCTCGCAGCCCGGCAGGGGACCAAGAGGCTTAAAGGACCGAGAAAGGACCCGCCGATTTGAATCGGATGCCGCACCGGAACCCGCCTCGGCCCGCTCGGAGGACATCGGTCCAGGCCGCGCTGGCGCTGAGCGCGATCGCGATGGTCCCCGTTCTGGCGTTGATCGGGCTGGCGCCCATCCGAGGCCGCGGGGCATATGACATGCTGCGCTTCCACGTGCCCGCGATCGAGCGGTTCGCGGGCCAGCTCCCCTCGCCCGATCTCACGGACTATCTGAGCGCGACCACGCCGGGGTATCACTTGGCGCTCGCGCTGGTGGCGTCGGTGACCGGTGGCCTGGCGCCGTTGCGGCTCGCCGGCGCGGCATGCACGCTCCTCTTCGCCATCCTGCTCGGCTGGGCCCTCGGGCGAAGAGCCGAGGCGTGGAAGGCGGTCACGCTCGGAGCGCCGGCGGTCGCGTCGTCGTACGTCGTGCTCTCCGGCGCGTTCGTGCTACCGGACGTCGCGGGCTGGCTCGGCGTGCTGGCGGTGCTAGTGATCGCGCTGCGCGCCGCCGAGGGGCGAGCAACCTGCGGGCGATGGCTCGCGATGGGGGGCATGGCGTTGCTCGGGCTGGCGTTTGTGCGTCAGATCCATCTCTGGGCGGCGGCCGCGCTGTGGACCGGAGCGTGGTGGTCTCTCGGTGGCGGGCGTTTGCTCGATGGGCTCACGACTGATCTCGGGGCTCGGGTCCGCCGCGCGGTCACGATGCTCGTCGCCACGCTGCCAGCGTTCGCGATGGTCGGCGCGTTCGTCGCGCTCTGGGGCGGGCTCACCCCGCCGATGTTCCAAGGGCAGTACCCGCCCGGCGTGAGCCTCGCCGGTCCGGCGTTCGTGCTCGCGCTGGTCGGCGCGATCGGGCTCTTCTTTCTTGGGTGGTGGTGGCCGATGTTGACCTCGTCGCTCGCCGCGTCTCCGGGCGCCAACCGCGGCCCCGCGTGGCTGGGCGCGGCGGGCGCCGTGTTGGGCGCGGGCGTGGTCGCGATCGCTGTTGCGACGGACTACGACAAGGACGCCGGGCGATGGACAGGGCTGTGGAACGTTGCCCAGCGGCTGCCCGCCCCGGGCGGGCGCAGCGTGGTCATCGTCGGCCTGGCGATGCTCGGGGGGCTGACGATCTGGAGCGTGGTGCGTCCCTTGTCCGCGCCGATTCGTTGGACGCTGCTGGCCGCCGGTCTGGCGTTCGTGGTGGCGTTCAGCGCCGGGCACGAGTTGTGGCAGCGTTACGCCGAGCCGTTCGTGCTGCTGTGGCTCGCGCTGGCGCTCGCGCACACCGGGTGCCACCCGGATTCGGCGGGGCGGAGTGTGATCGGCGTCGGGCTTGGGGTGTGGCGTCTCGCGGGGCCGGCGTTGTTTGTGGTCGGATCGCTTGTGCTGGCGGGTGCCCAGGTCTGGCGGGCGCCGCCGCTGGGCGAGATCGACCCCGACGCGCCGTTGCCCTGGACGACACCCCCGCCGCCGGATCCACTGGGCGCCGCCCCCTACGCTCCTCGTTCGGACGTCCCCGGCGCGAACCCGCTCGGATCGGCGTCGTAGGGGCGATTCGGGCTGGCCGGGACGGACCCACCGGCCGATACAGGCCCTTTCCACGGTGGCGGGAGACGGAGCGACCCGATGTCGGACGGCAAACGAGCACTCATCACGGGCATCACCGGGCAGGACGGCTCCTACCTCGCCGAGTTCCTTCTGGCCAAAGGCTACGAGGTGCACGGCATCGTCCGTCGCGCGTCCAACTTCAACACCGAGCGCATCGACCACATCTACCAGGACCCGCACGTCAGCCAGGCGAACCTGAAGCTGCACTACGGCGACCTGTGCGACGCCGACTCGCTGAGCCGCATCCTTCAGGCCGCCCAGCCCGACGAGGTGTACAACCTCGGGGCCCAGTCGCACGTGCGCGTCTCGTTCGACATGCCGATCTACACCACCGAGACGGTCGCGATGGGCACGCTCAAGTTGCTCGAGGCCTGCCGCGAGTTCGAGCATCGCAGTGGCAAGTTCGTCCGGTTCTACCAGGCCAGCTCCAGCGAGATGTACGGCAAGGTGCTCGAGACCCCGCAGAAAGAGACCACGCCGTTCTACCCCCGTAGCCCGTACGCCTGCGGCAAGGTCATGGCCCACTGGGCGACGGTGAACTATCGCGAGTCGTACGGCATGCACGCGTCCTGCGGCATCCTCTTTAACCACGAGAGCCCGCGCCGCGGTGAGACCTTCGTCACCCGCAAGATCACCCGCGCGGTCGGCCGCATCAAGATGGGCCTCCAGAAGAAGATCTACCTGGGCAACCTCGACAGCAAGCGCGACTGGGGCTTCGCGGGCGACTACGTCGAGATGATGTGGCGCATGCTGCAGCAGGACCAGGCCGACGATTACGTCGTCGCGACCGGGCGCACCATCAGCGTGCGCGAGTTCGCCGAGATGGCCTTCAAGCACGCCGGTCTCGAGTTCGACGAGTACGTCGAGTTCGACCCTCGCTACATGCGACCCGCGGAGGTCGATCTGCTGCTGGGCGATCCGACCAAGGCCAAGGAGAAGCTCGGCTGGGTGCCCCAGACCAGCGTCGAGGAGCTCGCCGCGATGATGGTCGACCACGACCTCGAGCTGGCGTCTCGCGAGAAGACGCTCCGCGACGCCGGGCACGCGATGCCCGCGTTCAGCGGGCACGACCAGTAGCGTTCGATTCAACGGGGGCATCGAGAAAGGCAGAGAGCCATGGGTGAGATCACCGACGTGCAGATCGAGGACATCGAGTTGGGCAGCGGCGACGAGTGCGCGCCGGGCGCCACCGTCGACGTCCACTACCGAGGCACGCTCATGGACGGCACCGAGTTCGACTCGTCCTACGGGCGCGGCGAGTCCGTCGAGTTCCCACTCGGGCGACTCATCCAGGGCTGGCAAGAGGGCATCCCCGGCATGAAGGTCGGCGGCAAACGCAAGCTCACCATCCCCTGGTCCAAGGGCTACGGCGAGCACGGCAGCCCACCCAGCATCCCCCCGCGCGCTGATCTCGTCTTTGAGATCGAGCTGCTCGGCGTGAGCTGAACCCATGCACACGACGGCCGAGGCGAACCCGCACGCGCCGGCCGACGAAGCCGCGCTGCCCAAGGTCGACCAGGCGCTCGAGTCGCTCAAGGGCCTGCGCGTCTACTTCGACCCCATCTGGGGCAATAACGGCGACGACCTCATCCGCTGGGGCGCCGAGCGCGCGCTCCAGCGTCATGGGCTTGATCTCACGCGCGAGCTGTCGTCGGCGCAGGCGATCGTCGTCAACGGCGGCGGCTCGCTCATCGACATTCGCGGGCCCTCGCGCGTCCCGCAAGACAACCTCAAGCGCTACGCCCAGGCGCACGCCGACAAGCCGCTCGTCGTGCTGCCCAGCAGCGTGCTGTTCGAGGACACGGACTTCGGCTCGTTCTTCGCAGGCCGCGAGACGCCCGCGTGGGTCTTCGCCCGCGAGCGCATCAGCCTCGAGCAGATGCGCCGCTTCGAGTACCCACCGGCCGTGCAACTCGGGCTCGACAACGACATGGCGTTTCAGCTTCAGGACGCCCCGGTCGTCGAGCGTCTCAAGCGATCGGCCCGGTCCAAGCACCTGCTCATCGTCGAGCGTGCCGATCTCGAGCGTGTCTCGGGCGAGGCGATCCAGGCGATGCCCGGCCCCAACTGGCTCAAGCAGGCGATCCCGCCCGCGCTTCGCATGACGGCCCACCGCCTGCGCGCCCGCCTCAAGCCCGCCCAGCCCACGACCGAGTTCGCGCAGCAGGCGCTCGCGCTGCTCAAGGCCGACGGGCTCGCCGGCGACGCCGATCCGATTATCTATGGCGACATCAGCGAGCCGCGCGTCTGTTCGAGCGAGCGCTTCCTTCGGCTCATCGCCGACGCCAAGGCCGTGGTCTCCACGCGTCTGCACGTGGGCATCCTCGCCGCGATGATCGGCAAGCCGACCATCGTCGTGAAGGGGCGGTACCACAAGATCCTCGGCATCCATGACTACTCGATGGCCGACTGGTCGCACGTTCGGCTCTGGGATCCCAAGGCCGACTCGTGACCGCGCCGCCGCCCGCTCCGCCCAGCGCGCCGCTCCCCACGGGCGCGACGCCACCCAAGTCCGCCCAGCCCACGCTCGGCAAGCAGACCGGCCGCGGGGTGCTGTGGCTGATGTCGCAGACGCTCATCGCGAAGTTCGCCTCGCTCGCCGCGTCGTTCTTTCTCGCGCGGCTGCTGCTCGAGTCGGACTACGGCCTCGTCGGCATGGCCTTCACGTTCGTCGCCTTCGCCAATCTCCTGCGCACCGGCGGCGTCAACCAGGTGCTGGTGCAGAAGGCCAAGGGCATGCGCCGATGGGCCAACGCCGCGGCCTGGTTCTCCGGTGCCACCGGCCTGCTCGCGGGCGGGCTCATCGCGGTCATGTCGCCCGTCGCGGCTTCGTTCTATGGCGAGCCGCAGCTCGTCGCGATGATGCTCGTGCTCGCCGCCGAGGCGCCGCTCGCCGCCTTCTCCGTCACGCCCACCGCCGCGCTACAGGTGCAGATGCGCTTCCGAACGATCGCGCTCGTCGGGGGGATGGCGGCGGTCGCCCAGCACGCGGGCGCGGTGGGCCTGGCGTTCGCCGGCTTCGGCCCGCTGAGCTTCGTGCTGGCCCGGCCATTTGTCGCGCTCGCGCACACCATCACGCTCTGGACACTCGCGAACGTGCGGCTCAAGGGCACGCCCGACCTGCGCCGCTGGCCGGCGCTCTTCGGCTCGAGCGCGTTCGTCATGATCGGGATGGTCTTCTTCACGATCACCCAGCAGGGCGACCGAGTGGCGCTGGGTCGCATCCACGGCGACGAGGCCACCGGCATCTACTACTTCGCCTTCGCCCTGGGCATGCAGATCGTCACGCTGCTGAACACGAATCTGCAGTCGGTCCTGCTGCCGGCGCTCAGCTCGATGGGCGGGCAGCTCGAGCGGCAGGCCACCGCGACCGTCCGCGCGGCGACGATCATGGCGACCATCGCCTTTCCCGCGTGCGCCGCGATGAGCGCCCTGGCCGATCCTGTCGTCGTCATGGTCTTCGGCGATCGATGGCTCGCGGCGACCTCGGTGTTCATGGTGCTCGCCCCGGCGATGGCCCTGCGCATGATCAACCCGACCGCGATGGTGCTCGTGCAGGCCAGGGCCCGCTTCGGGCAGTACGCCGCCCTGCTCGGCGTGTCCGCGGTGGTGTTCGCGGCCTTGGTCGTTCCGGCCGCGACGCGGGCGGAAACACCGGCGGCGCCGAGGGTGGTCGCGTGGTGCGTGCTGGCGCACGCGGTGGTGATGTCCGTGGTCTATTACGGTGCCGCGCTGCGAGGCACGCCCGATGGCGCCCGCCTCTGGCTGACGTTCGTCCGCGATCTGGTGGTCGTCGCGTTCGCCGCAACGGCGCCGTTCGCGCTGGGCTGGTGGCTCGCTCGTCTCATCGAGGACGACGGCTCGATCGTCGCCGATGCGCGCACGATCGCGATCACCGCCGGCGTGGGCGCGGCCGGGTACACTGGGCTGCTTCGCGTGCTGGCGCCCCGACTGCCGCGAGCGCTGGCCGATCGTGTGCTCGAAGTGGCCCCGACGAGGCTCCGCTCGGTGCTCCGACCGTGGTCCGATCGGATCCTCGGCCGGGCCGCAACGGCGGACGAATCGGCGCCAAGGGATGGAGAGGTGCGTCGTGCGGATCGGTGAGGTCTCGTGGACTGAGCAGAAGGACAGGGGCGTGCGCCGCCTCGCCGCCCACGTGCGCGGCGAGCGCGTCGATGGCGAGCTCTGGTTCGAGATGCCGCTCGACGTGCCCGAGCCGCCCACGCCCGGCGACGCGTTCGTCTCGGCGTTCCTCTGGCCCGCGAT